>JBDGVT010000001.1:0-59384 GCA_039585495.1 Gemmatimonadota bacterium
AGCACGTCCTGCACCACCGCTATGTCGTCGATCGGGTTGCGCTCTAGGACGATCAGGTCGGCTTCGAACCCCGGAGCGATGCGCCCGATTCGGTCCTCAGCCGAGAACAACTCTGCTGCCGTGGTCGTCGCGGCCTGCAACGCCTCGAGCGGAGACATTCCGATTTCTACCAGCTCCATGAGCTCGTGAGCCAGCGTCGTGGTGCTGTTGGGGCCGTAGCCGGTATCCGTGGCAGCCACGATCTTCACACCAAGATCATGTGCCATCCGCGCCATCTCCTGCACCCGCGGGAGCATATGCCGTCCGCGGACATTGAGTACCGCGTTGTCGTAGTCGCCCCCCGGAATCGTCAGGTCCCGGACAATGGCGATGGTCGGGACCAGAAACGTCCCGCGCTCAGCCATCATCCGTAGCGTCGCCTGACTCAGGTAGGTGCCGTGCTCGATGCTTCTCACCCCACCTTCGACCGCGGCCCGCCCTCCTGCATCACCGTGCGCATGGGCTGCGACGCTGATGCCACCCCGCGCGGCTTCCTCGACCATGACACCGATCTCTTCGGCATCGAACAGCTGTTTTCTCGGGTCCGTATTCGGAAGTCCCGCCCTTTCGGTGGCATTCGTCTTCACGAAGTCGACACCGCGCGCGACCATCGCCCGGGTGACGCGTCGGACCGCGTCGGAGCCGCTCACTCCGCCGTCATCGAGGTCCCCGAGTCCCGGGTGATCCTGGAAGAAGCCCTCTGCCATCTGCGGTCGGATGTGGTAGCCAGCCGCGAGATACTCGGGTGTCGACGCGAACCCGGAGCGTTGAAGTTCCCGCATTCCCACGTCGGCATAGTGGGCGGTTCCCATGCTCCTCATGGTCGTGACGCCGGACTGTAGCGCCTGGAGCGCCGCTCCCTCGGAGTCGATGTGCACGTGGGCGTCCATGAGCCCCGGCGCGAGGAAGCGACCTCCGAGGTCAACCGTGCGCACTCCGCTCGGACCGGCCCCACCGTCCTCATCGACCAGCTCGATCCTACCGTCGCGGATGACCACCGTGGCCGCGGGCATGATCGATCCGTCGGTCACGTTTACGACGTTCGCGTTGGTAAGGACCAAATCCTGTCGGACTGCCGCATCAGCAGCGACCGGAACCAGGAAGCACGAGCCAACGGCAACGATCGGGACGAAGAAGCGCACGGACACCTCCTTATGGAACTGGAATCGGGGGAGGGTACTGATCCTGCCGTTTCCCGACCAGTCCGACGAGCCCGTGATTCTAGCTGGCCATCACCTTTGGCTTCTCGAATTCGGCCTCGGTCGTGGCGACCGCTCGCCGCACCTGGAGCACCGTGTCCGGCGTGACCGAGATGGATGTGATACCGCATCCCACGAGGAAGCGAGGGACTTCGTCCGGGTAGTCGGACGGCGCCTGACCACAGATGCCGATCTCGAGATCACGTGCTTTGAACGCTGAAACCGCGTGAGCGATCATCGCCTTCACCGCGGGTGACCGGGCGTCGACCGGAGTCTCATAGTGTTCCAGGTCGTCTCGTGAAACGGCGTAGACCGTCTGGACCAGATCGTTCGATCCGATCGAGCCTCCCGTCAGCTGCATCTTCTCGATGAAGCGATCGGCCTCGATGACGTTCGACGGAAGCTCGACCATCAAGAAGAGCGGGACGCCGGCCTGCGGCGAAAGACCATGGTCGTCGAGTTTCTCGACCACACGCTCCCCTTCTTCCGGCGTACGGCAGAAGGGGACCATCAACTGGAGATTGTCGAGTCCAAGGGTCTGGCGGACCATGCGGAGCGCGTCGCACTCCATTTCGAACGCCGCCTCGAAGCGCTTGTCGACGTACCGTGACGCGCCGCGCCACGCGATCATCGGGTTCTCCTCCTGCGGCTCGAAGATCCGGCCTCCGAGAAGCTCCCGATACTCATTGGACTTGAGGTCTGACAGTCGGACCAGGACCGGGCGCGGGTGGAACGCCGCACAGATCAGCCCCACACCGTTCGCTACCTGGTCGACGAAGAACTGACGGCGGTCGCCGTAGCCCGGCGTGCGACGTTCGATCGCCCCGAGCAAGGTGACCAGCGCGTGCGGGTCTTCCTTCTCGAGCTTCTCGCGGAAGGGCTCCAGCTCGTGGGCCAGGGTTCCATCTGCGGCGAAGTCACGGAGCTGCTCGAAATAGGCGAGCGCCAGCGGGTGGATGCCCACCTGCGCCGTGAGAATGAACTCGAGTCGAGCCAGCCCCACGCCATCCGAGGGCAGCATCGCGTCCTGCAATGCCTTGCCGGGGAAACCGACGTTGAGTTTGACGCCAGTGCGCGTCTCGGGGATATCGCCTGCTTCGACCTCCAGCACTTCAAACGGCTGGATACCCTCGAAGACGAGTCCTTCGTCGCCCTCGGCGCACGTGCCGGTGACCTCCATGAGGGGCGTCAGGATCTTGCTCGCGTCCGTGCAGCCGACGATCGCCGGAATCCCGAACTCGCGGGCGACGATCGCAGCGTGTGAGGTGCGGCCACCCTTTTCGGTGATGATGAGGGCTGCCTCCTTCATGAGAGGCTCCCAGTCGGGGGTGGTCAGTTCGGTGACGAGCACGTCGCCCCGATCGAACACCCGCTCCTCGACCGGAATGTCGGCGAGTTTCTCACCCGCGGCGAGACGATTGCGCATCTGGCGCTTCCGGACGATGACCTCTTCGTAGTCCTTGTAGACTCGCACCAGACCCGAGCCGATCCTGCTGCCTACGGCGTGGCCCCGGAGGATGACCTTGTCCTCGGCCTCGAGCGCCTCGACCACCAGCGGGTCCATCCGGAACCGCTGGAACGTGGTGTGATCATCTCCGTTCTTGTGGACCGTCTCGGGGCGGGCCTGAACGATGTACAGCTCGCCGCTGTAGCCGTCCTTGGCCCACTCGATGTCCACGGGGCGCCCGTAGTGATCTTCGATGACAAGTGCCATGCGGGCGAGCTCGAGCGCCTCGGCATGGCTGAGCGACCACTGGCGCTGCCGGCTCGACTGAACATCGACACTCTCGGTCGTCGTACCACCCTGGGTGGAGTAGACCAGCTTCTGGTCCTTGGCCCCTAGCTGATGGTGCACCACGGCCGGCCGACCCTGGCGGACGCCCTCCTTCCACACGACGAAGGTGTCCGGGGATACGCTGCCCTGCACGACGAGCTCGCCGAGTCCGTAGGCGGACGTAATGTGGATGACGTTCCGGTTCCCGGAATCGGGGTCGAGCGTGAAAAGCACGCCAGACGTCGCAATATCCGATCGGACCATCTTCATGACCACGATGCCGAGCCGGCCTTCCATCGGGTCCATGTCGTGCCCGAGTTGATACCCGACCGCTCGCTCGGTGAACGCTGAAGCGCAGCACTTGTGCCAGGCGTCGATGACGCCTTCCTCGCCACGGACGTTCAGATAGGACTCGTACTGACCCGCGAAGGACGCCATCTCGGAGTCCTCGCACGTCGCGGACGATCGTACGGCGAGATCGACGTCACCCACGTACATGTCCGACAGTTCGCGGTACGCCGCGCGCAACGTCAGGTCGACGTCCTTCGGAACCGGTGTCGCACGGACGAGCGAGCGGGCGAGTGAGGCGCGGGCGTGGAGATCTACATGGTCCTCGGCGTCGACTCTCGAAAAAAGACTGTGCAGCGCCTCCCTCAGCGTCGATGCGCGGAGCACATCGGCATGAAGGCGGCGGGCCTCATCGGTGAAGCTCGCCCACTTCTCGACCACGACAGGGGCGTCCATGAATCGATCGTACGCCGTGACAGTCGTCGCGAAGCCGTTCGGAATCCGGACTCCCCGTGAGGTAAGCGCCCCGAACATCTCGCCCAGCGATGCAGCCTTCCCGCCGACCGATGCAACGTCGCCTGCCCCGACGTCTTTGAACCATCGCACCAGGGGTGCCACGGTCTCGAGGCTCGCGTCGGGTGTGTTCAGCAGTTCGGGCATGGGGTGATTCGAAGGGGCGGCGGTTGTTCCGCCGTTGGGCGCGAGTGGCGGCTGGTGGGCCATTAAGCTCTCCCAAGGGGGGGCGATCTGTGTCGATCGAAGCGCCGGATGGCGCAAACACCAATCCCGTGGGGGGTTCGCCCACGACCGTCGGGGCGCTCTGACAGCCGCCGCCGAACTCGTGGCCGTGGACGACCCATTGTCACGGCATTGATGGCAGCGACAAAGGCATGAACCGTGCCGAAATATAATAGATCGGCAGATGGCGGTTTTGCCGACGATGATGAGCCGGCGGCCACCACGTTTCCGGCAACGGGTGCCGGTCGGACGACCTTATTTCCGGGTCACGCGCGGGTCGCGTCGAGATATTTCCGGATCCCGTCGTACTGGCCCTCACCGTCCAGTCCCGCCTCATGGATCACCATTTCGCCCGCACCGCTTCCCAGGTAGTGGTGATTCATGAACGGATGCATCGTGTGTTGGCGCCCGAGGTCGGATTGAATCCAACGGTACATGGTCTGGAGCGTGAATCCGGTGACTCCCATCGCCGCGCGCCCGACCTCGTCGTTGAAGACAGCAGCCTTCTCCTCGGCGGGTAGCCGGTCGAAGAGTTCGGGGCTCGCCACGTATACGACCTCCAGGTTCACGCCGTCCTCGAGAAGCCGGGGCAGGGCGTCCTGAACGAACGCCAGCGCGACTCCGGAGCCCTGTATGACGACCGTGCCGTCGCGGGTGCCTTCCGCGGCACGAAGTCGATAGACGCCCTGCGCCGCAGCCGACGCGGGCGCGAGTCCCAGCGCTTCGCGGTCGAGGACGGGTTCGCCGGGACGGGTTACGAAGGGCACGATCACCGCAATCTCAGCCTGGAATGCGGCCGCCATGAGCGGCCAGATCTCCTGAGGCTCCCACGGGACGAGCGTGGCTGCCGTGCCCGGTACGTAGTTCTCGATGTGAAGCTGCAGTGCCTGCGGATCCGCGTGCGTGGGACCGTCTTCACCGGTCTTCATACCCGCGTGCCCGCACTGCAGGATGAACGGTGAGTACCGGCCCGGTGAAACGTCCTGCTTCATCTGTTGGCTGATCGCATGAACCCGTGCAGGAATGTGGCCGAGCGGACTGATGAACGCCCCGTACGACGCTCCCGCGCCACAGTGCTGACCGAAGCCCGACACGCCGCTGAGGATGCACGCGATTCCGTCTTCGCAGATGCCGCCCATGCTGAGCGTGCGGCTGCCAGGGTTACCCACGTAGTGGAAGTAACCGGGGTCGAACCCCTTCGAGCCCCCCGAAATCGCGGTGGAGTCGAGTAGGTCCGCTGCCCCGATCAGAATGGCTCCATTCGACTGCTCGTTGAGATATCCGAGCACCGCACCGAGTTGCGTGCGGAGCGGCGTCTTCGATCCGATCTCCAACTGCAGGGCATCGGGTGTCACGGAAGGGTCGGACACCTCGTAGATCCGGTCGATGTTCGGTGCGCCTTCCCGCGGCGCCCGGCCCCGAGCGTCGAGTCCGTCGCGGGCCGCGACGAGCCGACCCGTCGCCTCATCACAAACGTCGCGAGCGTTCTCGCTGAGGAAGTCACGGAGCACCTCGAGCGTCGCCCAGTGGGCTGCCTCGATCGCCGTGTCATCGCCAGGATCCTCTACCTGCGGAAGAGAAGCTGCGCCGTCGCCGAAGAGGGGTCGTAGCGCCTCGATGTACGGATCGCTCCCCGTCTTATGGCCTCCACCGTGTGACTTCTTACCGGTGATGCCGTACTTCCATCCTTTCTCGGTTCGGTATACGACCGCGGTCGGCTGGCCGTTGTCGATGGTGAGAGCGGTCCTCTGTCCGGTCAGAACCTGACCCATGTCGAATCCGTCCTTCACATGGACGACGTTCCAGTCGTGGATGTAGAAGAACTCCATGGGATCCCACTGGACGTATTCGCCCCACTTGTCGCCCTCGCGCGTGACCTGATCGGAGTCGATCGAGGCCTGGTTCCAGTCCAGGTGACAAATCGCGTTATGCAGCCCGGAAGCACCCGCCGCGGCGACGGTCTCGTAAACGCGTCCCGGTGTCAGGCCGCCTTCACCCTCGATCATGTGGATGCGCGGGGCGTCCTTGCCGTAGTAGTCTGCCGCTCCGAACGCGAGACCGATGGACGCGCCCATACCCACGCCAGAGGGGCCCGTGGCGATTCGGACGAACGGTGTCATCGGCGTCGGATGTCCGTCGAGCGGCTTGGAGCCGAACTGCTTGAAGAGCGGGGTGGGGTGGGTCGGATTGCGACGGAACCCGAGGAGGTCCTCCCAGCGAAGGCGCAGATGGTCTTCAGCGGGGAGGAGGTCGGGATTCGCGATCCGGGCAACCTCGTCGCGCAGAGCCCACATCGCGTACAGACCAGTGGCCTTGTGTCCTGCGGCGAACGAGAGCAGGTCCTGGTCGGTGCGCTGCGGGTCACCGATGTCATACTGCATGGTGTCGAACAGCGCCGCCGTCATGATGTGGCCCGCGGAGATGGAGCCTCCCGGGTGGCCGGACTGGGAGAAGTTGAACTGGATCGCGACCAGCGACCGATAGATGAGATCGAAGCGCGTCAGGAGTGCGAGGGAATCAGCGGAGGCGACCTCGGGGTCGGCCTGATCGATCTCGATCCATACGGCTCTACGGGGTCCGAAATCTCGGCTCATATCGTTTGAATCCTGGGATGTCTGAGCGCCGATCGGCGCTGGCTGGCACTACATCGGCGCGGGTTCGCACTACAGAGTCAGGCGGGCACCCGAGTGCAGGAAATTGTGGAAGCCGTCTACATCGACGGAGGCTTCGCCGATACGACGCACGGCTTCCGCGAGGTCTTCATCGGCGTTTGCGATCGAGAGTCGCAGGAAGTGCTGGCCCTCGCTGCCGAGGATGCTGAAGCTGCGCCGGTCCATGGTGGCGACCTCGTAGCGGTGAAGGAGGAAGAGCTGGAATAGCGTGGCCGGACTGCTGTCCTGGCGAACCTCTTCCGGGAGACCATCGAACGCCTCGATGCCCCCGAGACGTTCGAGTACTCCACCCACGTTGGGGAAGGCGTAAAACGCTCCCTTCGGGTTCTGACAGGAGATGCCATCGATGGCATTCAGGCCGGCGACGACCTGGTCGCGCCGTCGTTGGAAGGCATCGACCATCTTCTGGATGGCCGGACCACTCTCCGGCGATTCGAGAGCCTCGACCGCACCCCACTGATTGTAGGGGGGGATCGATGCGAAGTAGTTGATGGCGAGTTTCCTGTGCACCATCGCTTCTTCAACGGTTGGGTAGACTGCCCACCCCACTCGCCCGCCCGTCCACGCGTAACTCTTCGACACGCCAGACGCGATGATCGTGCGTGCCTCCATGCCGGGCATCGAGGCGATCGAAACGTGCTTGTCGCCGTCGAAGGTGATGGCCTCGTACGACTCGTCCGAGTAGACGCGAACGCTTTCGTCCGTTCTCTCTAGAATCAATTCGGAGAGGCCTTCGAGTTGCTCGGGCGTGGCGACCCCACCCGTCGGGTTCGACGGGAAGTTGAGGAAGATCAACCCGGTCCGGTCACTGATGAGGGGCTCGAGTTGAGTACGGGTAAGGCCGAACCCCTCCTCCTCGCGGAGGACGACGGGTACCGGCGCGCACTTGAAGTAAGGAATGAACGACTCGAAGAGCGGATATCCTGGGGACGGATAGATGACCTCCTCGCCCGCCTCGCTGTACGCCATGTGCGCGAAGCCGATCGGAGGGCGCCCGCCCGGATAGACGACGACTCGATTGGGGTCGATGTCGAGGCCGTTGTGCTCACCGACCGAACGAGCCACGGCAGCACGGAGCTCGGGAATGCCCTGCGGATCGCAGTAGGTGGTCATCCCACGGTCGAGCGCGCGCTTGACCGCCTCTGCGATGTGGTCCGGAAGCGGAAAGTCCGGCTGACCCAGATTGCACCGGATGACCCGCTCGCCCCTGTCCTCGACCTCACGGATGAGGGCACCCAGAGCAAAGGCGGCTTCGGTTCCGATTCGATGTACGCGATCAGCAAAAAGCGGCGTGGCAGGTGCGGCGATGGTCATGATTCAAGCATCCAGGGGGATGATCGCTTTGAGCGTCCTCGGGCCCGCCACGGCGGGGAATTTGGAGGGTATTTGAACGATCATGGAGCGCGGCCACTCCCGCAACCCGTTGCCGCACGATCCGGGCGGCGGGATCTTCCGGCCTATGGACCTCTCCATCGTACCGACCTCGCAGACCGAGCTCGCGGCCGCCTATTTGCAGCTCGCGGTCACGCTCGGGCTGGTGGTCCTGTGCCTCATCCTGAACCGCAGATTTCACAGACGGTACTTCGGTTTGTGGTCGGTGGCATGGGCTCTGTACGCCCTGCGCCTGGTCGCGATCATCGTCTTCCTACTGACCACGAACCCCGTCTGGCTGTTCTGGCACCAGGTCACGACGGGGTGGACGGCTGCCGCTCTCCTTTGGGCCGCCCTGGTCTTCTCGCAGCGGATCAGCTGGAAACCCGTGTACGCCTCGGTTGCGTTCTTTCCGGTGATATGGTCGTTCGTCGCGATCTACGTGTTGGATCACTTCCTCTGGGCGGCCGGTCCGATGGTGGCGTTCTTGAGCGCTACGACCGCGGCCGCGGGCTGGGCCTTCCTTCGTTATGACCGCATGGTGCGCTCACCGTCCGGCCGCTTTCTGGCAGTCGTCCTGTTCCTCTGGGCGCTGCACCATCTGGACTATCCCCTCCTGCGTGCGCAGGGCGCCTGGAATCCCTGGGGTTACTACCTGGACATCGTGTTCGAGATCGGACTCGGCCTGGGGATCCTCTTCCTGGTGCTCGAGGACCTCGAGCAAGGGCTCCGCAGTCTGACCTCGTTGTCTGGCGAGTTGCAGGGGGGGCTCGCGGGAGATGAGCCGATGGCCGAGGCGATGCTTCGGCGGGCGCTCTCCCTTCGTGGTGTGCAGGGCTCTGCGCTGTGGATCGCGAATGCGACCGGTGGACGCTTCGTTCAGGGTGCGGGGGTCGCCGCGCTATGGCCCTTCGAGGGTGCACCGGACGCGGCGCTACGCGGCGCGGGCCGCGTCAAGCAGGAAGGTGTTCCACACGTCACCCGTGGCACGGGTGCGGGTAGATCTCTTGCTGACCAGTATGGCTACACCGCGGCACTCCCCGTATTGGGCGATGACGGCGTCCTCGGCGCACTCGTTGTCGTCGGGGAGGCGCGCGATCCATTCACCGTTCTCGACAATCGATTCCTGCTCGCGTTCGGACAGCAGGTGGGCGCCGCGCTCGCCAACGAGGAGCTGCATCACGACCTCCAGGAACGCACCGAGGAACTCGAGCGGCTCCAGACACGCATGGTGCATCAGCACGAGGAGGAGAGGAACCGTCTCTGGAGGGAGCTGCACGACGAAACCGCCCAGGTGCTTGCGGCGCTCAATCTGCATCTCGGTGTTGTCGCCGAGCGCAGCGACCCTTCGCTGGCGCCCGCGTTCGACCGTGCGAAGACTCTGCTGGGCGAGGGCATCAAGAGTATTCGCAGCGTCACCCGTGACCTGCGTCCACGGGCGTTGGACGACCTGGGTCTGTTGCCTTCGCTCCGGGCGCTTGCTCGTGACTTCGAGGGAGCGGACAGTTTCCGTATCATTTTCACGGCGCAAGCCGAGCTGCCACCGCTCGGGGCAGACGTGGAGGCGGCCTTCTACCGGTCGATGCAGGAGGCTCTTTCCAACGCGGCGAGGCATGGAGCCAGAAAACGCGTGGACATCGATCTGACGGTGCGCGATGACTGGGCGAGCCTTACCGTGCGGGACGATGGACCGGGTTTTCCCGATGACGCCGTGGCCCGGCTCCGGAGCCGCGGGGGGTTGGCGGGTATTCGGGAACGGGTCGGAGCGCTCGGGGGTGACCTTTCGATGGACAACCACGAGGAAGGCGGTGCCCGCGTCCACGTCAGGATTCCGGTGACGTCAGGCAGATCACGAGAGAAGGGGATTTCGGATGAGTGACAGTGGACTCAGGGTAGTGATCGCCGACGACCACATGGTTGTCAGGCAGGGCATCCGAGGCGTCCTCGAAGAGGTGGACGGCCTGGAGGTCGTGGCCGAGGCAGGAGACGGTGACGAGGCGATGGCTCTGGTGCTCGAGCATACTCCCGATGTCGTCGTACTCGATGTGAACATGCCGGGTAAGACCGGTCTAGAGGTGGCACGCCTTCTTCGCGAGGAAGCGCCCTCGGTTCGCGTCCTCATCCTTTCCATGCACGACGACCCGGAGTACGTGCTGCAGGCAGTCCGTGCAGGCGCAGACGGATACGTGCTCAAGGATGTAGCTCCGGCGGAATTGCGCGAGGCCGTCGTCGCGGTCCGAGATGGTCGAGAGTACTTCACGGCTAAGGTGTCGCAGCAGCTCAGCGTCGGACTCCGCCGCGAGATCGAGGAGGAGCAGATCCGCGCCCGGATGGAAGCGCTCACCAAACGTGAGACTGAGGTCCTTCTTCAGATCGCCGAGGGTCTGACCAATCGTGAGATCGGCGATCGCCTCGACATATCACCGCGCACGGTCGAGACCCATCGGGAGCGCGTCATGGGCAAGCTGCGTATCCGAACGGTCGCGGGCCTGACCCGATTCGTCGTCGAACACGAGCTCGACCAGAGCTGAACGACGAGCGGTCCAAAGACGGGAAGTGACCGGGTTCCCATCTCAGGGGATCTACTGAGGAATTCCCCCCACCGCCGGACACGTAGTTCTCCGAATTACTGTCACTCCGCGCCGTTTCTAGCTTCTCCGTAGTAATGAAGTACGAGAGATCCCGTTGGGGTCTCGCTTCCCGGAGAACACAGAATGGTAAGCAACTCCTCATCTGACCCACGTAGCTTCTTCGCGCAGCTGGCTTTGGCCGCCGCGCTTCTTTTTTCGATGGCAGTCCCGATGGGGGTTGCTGCCCAGAATTCCGCGAACGAGACCGACACACTGGTCTACAAGATCGATCCGCTGGTCGTGACCGCGACGCGGGGTCCGAGAGCGATCTCGAACACTCCGCGCCCTGTCTCGGTGCTCCAGCTCCGCGACATCAGGGAGCTGCTGCCGAACACGGTTTCCGACCTCTTCCGTGACCTCCCGGGTCTCGACGTCACGGGCGTCGGCATCAGTCAGGTCCGTCCTCAGATTCGAGGACAGGGAGGACAACGGATTCTGATGCTCAACGACGGCCTCCGCATGAACAACACGCGTCGTCAGCGCAACTTCGGTGAGCTGACGGCTCTAGTGGACGTGTCCGCCATCGAGCAGGTCGAAGTGGTTCGCGGACCGGCCTCGGTGCTGTATGGATCGGACGCGATCGGCGGAGTCGTGAACATCATCACGAAGACTCCGACCGAGGAGGGATTCACGGGGAGTGCCTCGTACCTGTTCGGATCGGTCGAAAGCCAGAATCGCGTGGCGGCGCGCGCCAGCGGTCGGTCCGGCGCTTTCTCGATCGCGACCGGTGGAACGTGGCGGGATGCTGGTTCCTATGAGGCTCCCTCGGGGAGCTTCGGTGACATCACCCTCTCGGACGTCGTCGCCGTCGAGAACACGGGCGTTCAGGATCTGACGATGGACATGAGGCTCGGCTGGGACTTCAGTCCCTCCACGAGTGTCTTTGCGAAGATGGAGAGCTACGCGGCGGACGATGCCGGCTTCGGCTACGTATCGCCCGATGCGTATGCTCCGGGTGATCCCGAGATCAACATCCTCTACCCGAAGCAGCGTTTCACGAAGATGTCAGCCGGCTTCCAGGCTCGGGACATGTCCTCACCCCTGGCCGACCTCTTCAGCCTGACGGCATACGGACAGGACAACGAGCGCGAACTCGTGTTCGACGCGTTCATTCCCTTCGGTATGGGATTGCCTCCTGATGCGGGTGTGATCTTGGACAACCGCAACTACACGGATATCCGGACCTACGGAATGCGTGCAGAGGCCCGGAAGCTCGTCGGCGGGGATGTGCTCCTCACCTATGGGCTCGACGGGTTCCAGGACGCCGCCGAAGGCACGGACGTGAACACGGCGACAGTGGTCGGGTTCGGACCCCCGATGGCGGACGTAAGTGATGTGCCATCGATGCCCAGGGCGGAGTTCCTGAGCTTGGGTGCGTTCATGCAAGCCGAGTTGGACCTCAGTGACCGCGTGTCCGTCGTAGGTGGCGGTCGATTCCAGAACGTCTCGGCTGAGTCCTTCGCGACGGAGCTCCTGAACAACACACCGGAAACGAAGAGCAACTCGACCGGGGTCTGGGCGCTGAACACGATCGTCGAAATCACGAACGAACTGGATCTCGTCGGGTCATTGGGACGTGGCTTCCGCTCACCAAACCTGGTCGAGCTCTTCTTCTCGGGTGCGGTGGCGGAGGCGGGCGCGTACCAGATCGCGAGTGACGGGTTGCAGGCGGAGACGAGCCTGAACTACGACATCGGCGCCCGCTATCACCTGGGCTCGCTGTTCGTGGAGGGCTTCGTCTTCCGAAACAAGGTGTCCGACGGGATCCGCAGTCAGGTGGTCACGGGCCCCGCGGGTGATACGCTCCAGCAAGACGGATTCGACGTCTACCAGAACGTCAACCTCGACGAAATCATCATGAGAGGCTTCGAGGTCAGTGCCGATGTCCGACTTCTCAATGGGGTCGGGTTCGGTGCTTCCGTCTCGGCGCTCGACGCGGAAGACGCTGCGGACCCCGACAATCCGGTTGGTGAGAGCTACTCCAGCAAGCTCACGGGTCGAGTCGGCTATCATGATCCAGGTGGTCGCTTCTGGGGCCAGTGGGACGTCCGGTACAGCGGCGAGCAGAAGAACGCGGCCCTGGGCATGGGTAACCCGCTCGGGGACGAGCTCCCCTCGTTCGTGGTGCAAAACCTGCGCGCCGGCGTGAAGATCATGGAGATGGGAAGCGTCACGCACGGGCTCGTCCTGGCGATGACCAACCTCACCAACGAGCTCTACGCCGAGACCGCGAACGCGTCGTTCTTCCGACCCGAGGCGAGACGGAACCTCACGGTTACCTGGAACGTCTCCTTCTGACCTGCCGTTGAACCGAGCGGGGGCTGCCCGATGGGCGGCCCCCGCGCTTTTTAGAGGATCTGACGGATGCCGACCTTCGTCTCCTACATCCCGATCGTAACGACCCTCCTCGCCGCCGTCTTCGCTCCGGTGGTCTTTCGCCGGTGGCTCATGCGCAAGCCGGCGCCTCACCTGTTCTGGTGGGCGCTTGGCATCGCGGTGTACGGCATCGGAACGTTCACCGAAGGATTCACCACCCTGTTCGGCTGGAACCCCGTGGTGTTCAAGAGCTGGTATGTCTCAGGCGCCCTGCTCGGTGGAGCACCGCTCGCCCAGGGTACCGTGTACTTGATGTACTCGAGGAAGACTGCGAACCGGATGACGGCTGTCCTGGCCACTGTCATTCTTGCGGCTGCGGCCGTGGTGATCCTGTCACCGATCGACTACTCGATGGTGGAGCCCCATCGGCTCACGGGACGGGTGATGGGGTGGCAGGGAGCGCGACTCTTCAGCCCCTTCATCAACATCTACGCCGCGATCTTCCTCATCGGAGGAGCGGTCATGTCGGCCTGGCACTTCCGGAAGGACTCCGCGGCCCGGCACCGTTTCATCGGCAACTGCTACATCGCCCTTGGTGCACTCCTACCGGGAATCGGCGGAACGGCTACACGCATGGGGTACACAGAGGTGCTGTACGTGATGGAGCTGATCGGACTTACACTGATCTGGATCGGCTACACGTACAACGTACGACCCGGGGTGCGGGGCGCTCCCGAGCCGCGCGCGGAAGTCGCGCAGGATGTGGTTACGGTCTGAGGCGGCTTCCTACTTTCTCTTGCCGCCGAGCCTCAGCCACTTGAGGGGATCCGGCCCTCCGAGCTTGTCCCACGGATTCGTGGGCGTGGGGAAGGGGGGCCGCTTCGGCGGTTTGGGATCGCACGGACCCTCGGGCACTCTGAACTTGGTCTTCTTCTTCTTGGCCATGGACGTCCTCCTGTAGTCCAATCTACGGAAACAGGCAGCCCCAGGGTTCAGCATGGCGTTCGGCTGCCGGGATCAGAAGAACATCGACACCGAGAGGTAGGCCGAAACCGGAGCCGAGCCGTACTCGGACCCGATCATGAGCGGCTCCCGAAGGCCCTCACCGAAGGGCGCATAGAGGCCGAGCCGAGTCGACGCGTAGCCGGTCGTGGACCACGAGACACCTGGAGCGACGAGGCCGCTCAGGTCGTCGGCGTTGAGCAGAAGGAGGGCGTCGGCACCGACGAGTGGATGGAATTGGTAGCTGGCTTGGGTGGCTACCGTCCAACGACCGAGTGCCTGCATTTCGCCCCGTGCGTACGGGGCCGAGGTCGCCACCTCGAGCAGTTCGTCGGGCGTGGATGCGCCGAAGCCATCGTATTGCACCTCGGCGAGCATGAAGAGGTCTTTTCCGCGCACGATCTCGAAGCGGTCCATTCCGAAGGACGCGCGGGGCAGCGTCCCACCGGCGGGGTCATCTCTGAGGGAGAACTCGACTCGGACCGAGCTGGACCCGAGAGATCCGTTCGCAAACAGTGCCCCCGCAGCCTCGTCGTGAAGCAATCCCGCCCACCCGCCGAACGCCCAGGTGCCTCGAGACGTGGCGACACGGCCCAGCGCCGTCATCGTGGTGCCTGAGGCGGTGTCCGTCGGTCGGACGACGGCTTCGATCTCCGTGAACGGGCCGGTGAAGCCCCTGATCCGTACCGCGTCGACACCTCCGCGGTACTCCCGAAACGGATCCGATGGATCGAAGGGCGCGAAGGGGTCCGATGGGGTGAGGAAGAGGGCCGTGGCCCAGGAGATCGCCTGCCGACCGATCGTGACTTCGATGGGACCGGCCGCGGCCTTCACGTGCAGGCGGTCCAGCCGATGTCGCCACTCACTCTGCTCGGAATCGTGAAGGGTCCAGTCGAGCGGGAGCCAGTCGGTGCTGGTGAGATTCCCGGTTCCGGGGTTGGTTCGTCCCAGCCCCCCTCCCTGGGACTGCCGGAGAAGCAGATGCTCGTAGGCGGCGTCTGCAGAGAACCATGAAGCCGACCATGCGAGCATCAGTCGTCCGCGCCCGAACGCGGTGCCGCCCGCGTCGAGGAAGTCCGATTCAGCCGCGTAGGATCCCACGCCCAGCGCGTATCCGTCGATGTCGAATTGAGCAGCCGCAGGACTCGGTACGCCCAGGATCGTCAGAACTGCGAACCAGCGGAAACGCATCAGGGGCTGCGGCGCTCGTCTTCGGCGATCTGGCCATCCACGAGTGTGATGAGGCGGCTCGCTCGCTCCATTACCCGAGGATCGTGCGTCGAGAAGAGGAACGTGGTCCCGTGTTCCTCGTTGAGCCGCTCCATCGTGTCGAGGAGCGCCGCGCTCGTGCTCGAGTCCAGATTCGCGGTCGGTTCGTCCGCCAGCACGAGCGTCGGGTCCGCGACGACCGCGCGGGCGACAGCGACGCGCTGCTGCTGCCCCCCAGAGAGCTTGCCGGGCCGTCGATCCTCCAGTCCCTCCATTCCGATTTCCCGGAAGAGCGAGAGCACCTTCTCCCGACGCTCTGCCGCCGGCATCCCCTGGAGCAACAGGGTGAATTCGGCGTTCTCCATGGCCGAAAGCACCGGAAGGAGATTGTAGGCCTGGAAGACGAAGCCGATGCGTTCCAGGCGAAGCCGTGCGCGTTCCTGAGGCTTCATGGCCGTCAGGTCCTCTCCACCAATCCAGATCGTGCCGCGTGTGGCATCCGTCAGACCGCCGATCAAATTGAGTACGGTCGTCTTACCGGACCCCGAGGGGCCTGCCATAGCGACGAAGTCACCGGACTCCACTTCGAAGCTCACCCCGCGCACAGCCTCCACGGGAGCCGGCTCCTGAGGGTAGACCTTCCACAGATCCTCGGTGCGAACCGCAATGGGGGCGGCACTCTTCTGGGACGTCGAATCCACCGTGGAGTCACTCATTGGTCGAATTTCATCGCTTCGGCCGGATCGAGCCGCGATGCCCGTAGGGCGGGATAGAGAGAAGCGAGGGTGCCGATAATCAGGATGAAGTACACGCTGAGAAGCACATCGCCAGAATAGAAGTCCGGGAAGATCACTGGATCGACGACACCGCCAGCGGAGGACATCCCCCCTTCGATGAACGCGCTGAAGTCGAGGCCGTCTCGGAAGAACGTCCAGGTGAAGGCGAAGCCGACGACCATGCCCACGATCCCACTCGCCGCGGTGAGGAAGAGTCCCTCGCAGAACACGACGAACCCGGTCTCCCGCCCGGTGAGGCCCATCGCCTGAAGGATGCCGAACTCACGTCTGCGTCCGAGCACCGAGATGAGAACCGCGTTGAGAATCGCGAGTGCGATGATGGCGAAGAGGATCGTGTGGAACATGTAGTTCCCGTAGTCGTCGATGCGAAGCGCGGAATCGAGGAGTGGAGATGCCTCGCGCCATCCCAGGACTTCGATATTTCCGTCGCCACCGAGCTCCGAGGACAACGCTGAGACTGCGGACTTCGTCGCCCTCGACGACTCGAGGACCACCGCAAGCGTAGTGACCGCTCCCTCGGCGTGAAGCCACTCCCGCGCGGTCTCGATCGGCACGTGGATCAGGCCCTCGTCGACCTCCTGCATTCCCGTGCGGAACGTCCCGGCGACGCGCACGAGCTGGCCTTCCACTTCACCCGTCGCGCTCTGAGCCGTCACCACGAAGCGATCTCCGACGTCGAGATCCAATCTGCGCGCGAGTTCGACCCCGACGTACGCATGGAGCCGATCGTCAGAGGCCAGGTAGCGGCCTTCCTGGACCTTGTCATCGAGGTCGGTGAATTCCGCTTCGCGCTCGGGATCGACGCCCTCGACGCGCACCGGTAGCGCGGATGCGGACGAACTCGCGAGGCCATTCACCGACAGTCGAGCAGACCATTCAACCGGTTCAGTTTCCGCGAGAGCATTGAGAGCCCGAATCGAGCGCTCTACTGCGTCGGCCTCGAGTCGGTGCTCCAGCTTGGACGTTTGAAGAAACTCCGGTGCCTGGATCGCAACGTGTCCGGTGCCCATCCGCACGGCGGACTCGATCCACTGCTCATGGCTGCCCTCGGTGAGGGCGCGAGAGAAGATCAGCAGTGCCAGTCCGATCACCATCGCCGCGGCCGTGAGAAAACTGCGCCGTGCGTTGCGGCCGACACTCCGGGCCGCGAGACGCAGCATGATCAGGAGTCTCATCGATCGGCCAGCGCATCGGCGGGTGGGATTCGTGTCGTCTTCCAGGCCGGGTAGACGGCTGAGATGATCGTCGTGAAAAGGAGTGCTCCCGCAGTAATGAGAGGCGTGTCCGTCGAGTACTCCACGCGAAGGATCGGCCGCCACTGCGTCCCACTCCAGTCGAAGCCTCCGACGAAACCGCTCAGATCGGGTGGGAAGTTGTGCCACCAGACGAGGACCGGCCATGTGACCAGGGCGCCCACGGCGAGCGAGATGCCACCCAGAATGATCCCCTCGTAGATCACGCTTCGACTGACGCTCCTGCCAGTGGTTCCGAGGGCCCGGACGACCGCGAACTCACGCCGTCTCTCGAACGTCCCGATCAGCATCGTGTTCGCAACACCGAAAATCGCCATGGAGAAGATCACGATGGCGATGACGTAGTTCACGGAGTCGAAGAGGACGATCATTTCAGCGAGCTGTGGGTTCAGTTCGACCCACGATTTCACCTCTACCGGTGGCCCGAATCCTCCCAGATCCGCGGCGACGCTGCTTGCGATCGCAGGGGTGTCACGGGCCCGAGTGACGGTCATCACGACCTCATGGATTCGGCCCGGATCCATGGCCATGAGGAACTGGAGGTCTTCGATAGGCAAGATCGCGTAGTTCGCGTCGATCCCAGGAGTGCCGGTGGTGAACGTCCCGATCAACGTGTAGAGGTCGTTTCCCATCGAGCCGTCCGACGCGGGCGCGACCACGACCACTTCGCTGCCTATCTCGACGCGAAGCTGACGGGCCATCTCCGAGCCCATCAGAACCTCCTGATTGCCGGCCTCGGGCAGCCTCCCCGCGTCCAGGCCATGGAGGAGGGTGCTCACCTCCCATTCGCGCTCCGGATCCACGCCGAGGAGCAAACCGCCCTTCGTTTCGTCTCCTGATGAGAGGAGCCCTCCACCGAACAGCCGCGGAGCGGCCTTCAGCACGTCCTCGTGCGACTCGATTCGAGCGAGCAAAGCCTCCACATCCGTTCCATCGTACTTGCCGATGGTGCGGTGCATGTTGCGCTCAGGCAGGAAGTCGTCCGCGTGGACCTGGACCTGACCGGTCATGAGCCGGGTCCCGTTTTCGACCAGCTCCGCGGCCATTCCGTCGGTCAGGCCCACCAGGATCACCGCGGCGAAGTACCCGAAGGCGAGTCCCGAAGCGGTGATCCACGTTCTTCCGCGGTTCCTCCAGAGGTTCCGCCACGCAATCCGCCACCACACGGCTTCGTGCGACATCAGGGTCGTCTGCGGGCCCGGAGGTTGCGGAGGCTGAAGAAGTCCTCGTCCAGGTCGACATCGAAGTCGAGCTCGTGGTAGATGAGGGTGGTCCGCTCCTCGGGCTTGTCGGCCGGGATCACATCCATCGTGGCCGGGACGAGTCGACCGCTCATCGTCACGTATCCACGAAACTCGATCGTCCGGACCAGGTCTCCGTCCTCATCGTTGTAGCGGACCCAGGTCGGCATCATGTCCGACTTTCGCACCTGCTCCACCACGGAGCCCCAAACGACCGGCGCTTCGGGCAGAGGAATCAGGGTGAATTCCCAGACCTCGACGCCATCACGTTCACCCTCGAACGAGATTTCGAACTCGTAGTCGTCGACGATGCTGCTCTCCTTCACGAGGTCGTCGTTCGTGAAGTGGGAGCCCATCCATGAGCCCATCATCAGCGAGGCAGGTACCTTGATCGTCCGATCTACCCGAGGCAGGTAGTTCCAGACCTCCTCTCCGGCCTTGAGTGTAGCCGTTCCGGCCTCTCTCGCCGGGGCTCGAACACGGACCAGCGAATGCTCGGTGCCGAGCGACCACACTTCCATTTCGAGAGAGCGGGACCAATGCTCGGTCGTGATTTCCATGGAGACCAGGCCGCGGCTGGCATCACCACGAAGAAGCTGGTCGACCTCTTCCAGGATCTCACGGGCCGTCTGGCCCTGGAGGGGGGCGGCGAAGAGCAGGACCGATATGAGCGAGAGCGCCCATCGCCCCACAATGCCCAGGTTGGGATCTATCAGTACGCGAAACATCGCGTTAGCTCCGTTCGGAGATTCCTCTGAAGATCGCGAGAGAACGGGTACCGTCAAAGGCTCGGGGCCCGAAACCGAGAGAGATGATCCCGCGGAACGAGCGATGCTGTATGTTGAGCAGGGTGGTTTGGGTGGGGCTCTTCTGCCGCCAGGGGCGGTGATGGGGGGATGGTCGTGGATGTGATTTTCGGGAATCTGGAAGCCTGGCTCTCGGCAATCGGCGTGTGGGCATATGTGATCGCCCCGCTGATCATGGCGATGGTGTCGATTCTGCCCATGCCGGCGGAGGCGCCTGCGATGGCCAACGGCATGCTCTTCGGTCCTGTGGTTGGAAGCGTCATCACGTGGACCGGGGCCATGGCTGGAGCATGGATCAGCTATGAGCTGGCCAAGGGATGGGGCCGCCCGCTCGCGCTGCGGGTCGCGAATGAGAGGGCCGTCGCCAGAGTGGATCGTGCCGCGGAAAGCGCCGGCTGGTGGGGGCTCATCGTGCTGCGGTTCATTCCCGTGGTGGCGTTTACCGCGCTGAACTGGGGTGCGGGCCTGTGTAACGTGCCGCGCGCCCGTTTCCTGTGGACCACGGCACTCGGAATCCTGCCTGGGGTGGTGCTGTTTACGTCGTCGGGCGTCGGTCTCGAGGTTTTGTGGGGCCGTTCACCGATCTTCACGGTCGTGCTCGTCGCATTGCTGGTCGCTGGAACGGTCGCATGGACCGTTCGGAGACGCCGGGCTGAAGCCCTGGGCTAGCTCGACGGGTCGCGCGCGCGAGCGATCGCGGCCGCGGTGCCAGCGCGGAGTGCGTCCCCACGAAAACCTCTTCGGGCCAGATATCCGTTCAGGCGCCTGTGAGCCTTGTCACGTTCCGGTGACCGACCGTCGCGCGCCAGGGCGTCCAGGATCGAGCTGTTTTGCCGGCGAACCCATTTCTCGGCGACCTCGTGGGCCAAAGACACGTCGCTGGTCTCCTGGTCTTCGAAGACCCGCTCAATCGCCTGCTTCGCGACGTCTCCCGCAACGCCCTTGGCTCGCAATTCTGACGACAGGCGTGCTTTTCCTCGCGGACGGTGAAGAAGCCGATCGCGGACGAACGCGGCCGCCACGGCCTCGTCGTCGATGAAGCCCTTCTCCTGGAGCCGATCCAGGCACGGATCGATGCGGGCCGGGCGGAAGCCCTTCTGCCTCAACCGGCGCTGAAGTTCGGTACGGGTGCGCGCTCGATAGGAGATGAGGTTCAGGGCAGCGTCGCGCACACGAATATCTGCGTCTGCGTTGAGCAGATAGTGCCTCTTGTCCGGGGGCAGGGCGTCTCCGACCCCGAGCCGACTGCGCTCCAGCGCCTCGAGCATGACCTCGAATGGCTCGTCGTCGCCTTCCACGTGGACGAGGACCTTGAGGCCTCGGGGGCGCAGAGGTTGAACGCGGGTGATGATCGGTGGTTGGGTCACGCAGAGTCGGGGGCGGTGTCCAGTAGGTCCATGAGCGAATGTAGTGTGATTTGAGGGCCCAAGGGTGGGCGATAGAAAGGGGCGCAGGGATGTTGGAATGTGACGTTCCATCAGCGCCTCAACCCCTCTGCACATACCACAATCCATCCAGCAGGTCGTGGTACAGGGTGATCACCTTTCCGTCATCCAGTACGACGGTTCTGTACTCCCGTGAGATCGCCTGACGCCACCATTCGTCGTCGATACGCCACTGCTCCCGGATCACGGCCACGCGCCGGGCGGGTTTGCCCGGCATACGCACATGGACCGGCTCGCCGTGCTCGTCCGCGCGCACCGTCACGGCCTTGGGCTGGCCTAGTGGTTTGAGGCGGGGGCGATGACTCCTGGACGGCTCGCTCACGGGTCGAAGCTGAGCAGGGCATGACGTCGCTCGGGGATCCGCGACCAGGGATCGATCTCCACTACGCGATAGAGCGGAGAGTGCCCTAGACGAAGCTTTAACTCTCTGACCGCATCTCTAAGTGTGACAGGTACTTCACCCTGGTTAAAGTCGTAACCCCCTGCCGCTCGGCCACCCTCGGTTTTGCGATCGAAAAGACTTGTCTGAGCGCTCGGAGCACCGAAGCTCGTCAGCTCCAGAAGGAGCGTTTCCACGGCCTTGGGAGGAGGAGAAATCGCCATCTTTGCGCGCAGCGGTGCCGCGATCCGTTCGCGGTGTGATGTGGGTTCGCGCAGGGTGGTTTCGATGAACCACGACCCGCCACCTTCCAGGTGTGCGCCCATGCGAACGCCCGTCACGCTGCGTCCCCGACGAGCGGGGCGAGACAGTGCACGCTCGGCAAGCCGATCGAGTGCTCCATGAAGTGTTTCGGTCAGGCCGACGGGGTTGGAGAATTCGAGCGACACGCGGATGGGGTGTGGGCGATGCCATGGCCGTACGGGATCGATGCGTCGGGCTGTCGACCAGGCGAGGGCGTTTTTGCCGTCTTCACCGAACTGTGCGACGAGCGAAGGCTCGGGAAAGCGCCGTAGCTCGCCGAGTGTCTGGACGTTGAGGCGTTCCAGTCGCTGGATGACGAGGGGATCGACAGGTAGGGCACCAACCGGACAGCGGGCAAAGAACGAAGTGAGTTTTTCCTCGGAAACGATGACGGGCTGGCCCGATCGGGCGGAAGCCGCCGCTACCCACGCGCCGAACTTGCCGGGTGCCATGCCGGCACGTGTCGCGGCTACGAGTGGAGCAGGAAAAACCTGAAATAGTGAGCCGAGGGCCCGATCGATCAGCCGGGGAGGAGAGCCGAAGAGCCGGCCAAGGCCATCCATGCCGAGGAAAACTCGCCCGTGGCCTGCCGGTTCGACGATCGGTGTGAGCTCGGTGAGCACCTCGAGCATCGTATCGACCGCTGCGTCGTAATGAGCTGGATCGGGCTCGAGCAGGGTCAGCGACGTACAGAGCGATACCGCCTGGGAAACCAGTTGTCCTGGCCGGACTCCGGCATCGTAGGCTCGTTCCGAGACCTGCCAGATAGAGCGGCGTGTGCTTTCGCCGGGTGAGAGCAGGGCGACCGAAGTGGTGTCGAGTTCGGGCGAGCGAACGAGTTCTAGGCGGAGTTCGAAGGTGGGAAGCCAGAGACAGAGCGCCTGACGACTGCTCGTGGATGTACGTGTGGATGCGGGGAGGAATGCGGTTCCCGATTCGAGGCCGGTTGCCCAGTTGTTGTCGAGAGCGCTGGAGGTCAGCCAGTCGTTGGACGTTGCACTGTCCTGGGCCCACCCGCGGCCTTGGTGGGTGGGAACACGTTGCGCACGCGAAGAGGGCCCGGACATGGCTGGATGAGACGCCTTCTCTCAAAGAGATCAGAGACGACGATCCCCGGTTCCGTAGCACCCATCACCACCCGTGCACACCGAAACAGAACCGGGGACCGACCCGAAGAAAAACCGAATTGTATACCGAAGATAAGCCGAAGAAATGGAGTGTGCAAGCAGGGAAAATCATCGGTCTCAATCTGCTATCCTCCGACCCATCGGCTGTGATTCAGTTGATCTTCCAGCCACGACTTCTTGTACAAGGTCACGAACATGACCAACTTAGTGACCATGAAATACGTAAATGTCCATGAGGCGAAGGCGCGGCTTTCGGAGTACCTGGCACGAGTCGAGACAGGGGAGACCGTGGTGATCTGTCGTCGGAATCGGCCGATCGCGGAGCTTCGAGCGCTTGCTCCCACCCGAATCGAGCCTCGTCCGATCGGCTTGGCCAAGGGTCTCTTCGAGGTTCCTGAGTCCTTCAGCGAGCCTCTCTCGGAGGACCTGATCGCCGGATTCGAAGGGTCGTGAATGACCTGCTGCTGGACTCGGTCACGTTTCTATGGTGGGTCACGGCCCATCCCTCGCTCAGCACGGTCGCACGCGACGCGATCTCAGATCCAGATCGTGACGTGTATCTCAGCGCAATCTCGACCTGGGAGATCGCGTTGAAACATGGGCTCGGAAAGTTGCCCCTACCTCAGTCGCCCCACGTGCTGCTCCCGCGTCTTCGAGAGGACCACGGCATTACGGAGCTTCCCCTCAGCGAAGCAGCGACCCTGCAGCTGTCCAAACTCCCCGCGCTCCACCACGATCCGTTCGACCGCATGCTGGTCTGCCAGTGCATCGAGCACGGTCTGACCTTCGTGACCCCGGACGAGTCAGTCCGGGCATATCCCATCAGGACACTCTGGTAGAAGACGGCCCAGGACCTACTCGGCACTCCGATCCCGTGGCCAATCATGCGAGCGACCCAGTGAGGTCTCGAGCTGACCTCCTACCGGATCTCTACGTAGCGCTCCATCCGTGCGACCTCGTCGTCGTCGACGTACTTGCCCATTTCGCGACGGAACTGGGCCATGACCTCGTAGGGTCGGTACTCATCGAACTCGTGGAGCATCCGGCTGCCGATGCCAGGCAAGCTCAGGATGGCCTCGTCTGAAGCCGTGTTGAGGTCGATACGGACATAGACGTACTGAGCCAGACGCGCGACCTCGTCGTCATCGACGTACTTCGCCATCTCTCGCTCAAACACGGCGAGCGCAGCGTACGGACGATACTCCTCGAACTCGTGATGCATCCGGGCGCCGACGCCTGGAATGAGGAGGATCTCCTCGTCCGTCACGTCGTTGAGGTCGATCGGGAGCCAGAGGCTACCGTACACGGTGTCGAAGGCGTCCTCGCCGACATGCTGTGAGACGATGGCATGAAGCTGAGCCATCCGCAGGAAGGGTCGCCCCTCGATGATGGCGTCGACCGCCACCATTGGCAGGCCGGGAACCGCCGCGAGCTCTTCAGCAGAGGAGAGATTCGGATTGGCGAGGCCGAGATTCTCACCGGCCTGCCCACTCAGCGGGGCCGCGGACATAAACACGATGGCCAATGCCACGATTCCCTGACGCGCACTATTCATGATCCAGATTCCCCTCGCTCATGTTTCGGACGTTGCGACCTGTGTACTCGCTTCGGAGCCCACGGGTTTCCTCAATGATGGATGACGGAAACAGACGAGGAGCCCGAGTAATCCGAAATGGATCATCGTACCCGGTGCGAGTGCTGGCATGGCTCCGTGAAACGCTTCATTGAGCATCTCCGCTCCGCCGACGGTCGGATGGATTTCCAGCTCGAACTCGATATTCGACTGGAGATGCAGATAGATGCCGACGGCTCCGGCCGGCACGAAGGCAGCAACGACCGTCCGAAGGGTCATGACCACCACTCGAGTCGGCCGAATTGCGGTGGCCGAGCCGGCCGCCAGCCCCAGGCTGAGCAGAATCACCGGCGTCCACTGCAGACGCTCTTCCATGTGTTCGAGAAGGATGAGCTCGAGCAGGGTTCCGACGAGGCCGAAGATCAGCACATACAAGGCGAGGCGACGCCACACCTCGATTTCGTGCGATCCCGCCGTCACTGAACGATCTCTTCGTTTCCGCCAACGATCATCAGTTGAACTGATGCCTGGCTCGATGACTCCAGAACAATGGCTAGGGCGCCAGAAGAGGTCCGTTTCATGCGCGGAAGTCTCACAAAGCGTGTGTAGGGCGGCAAGGTCGGTGACTCTTCCCGTCGCGTAGGCGTCCGGCTCGGGAAGGGAGGTGGTGCGGAAGCTGGATTCATCGCCGGAATCCTGGTCAGAGCCACATTCTGATTCCGCGCTCGGTGCGCTAAACTCTTCCTGAAGTTTCGCGCCCCGGGCGCCGCGATTTGCGCCTCGTTCGACCTGAACCTCACGCGCCATCCATGAGTTCCTCACCTTCGATCATCTACACCTGGACCGACGAAGCCCCTCAACTCGCGACCCACGCGTTCCTCCCTGTCATTCGGGCGTTCGCCGGGGCCACGGGTGTGCCGGTGGAGACCCGTGACATCTCCCTCGCGGCCAGGATTCTCTCCGCCTTTCCCGAGGTGCTCGACGAGACCCAGCGGGTCCCGGACGACCTGGCGGAACTCGGCCGGCTGGTGGAGACGCCCGAGGCGAACGTCATCAAGCTCCCGAACATCAGCGCGTCGATTCCGCAGCTGAAGGCGTGCATCGCGGAGCTTCAGGGTAAGGGGTATGCGCTCCCGGACTATCCGGACGAGCCGACGACGGATGAAGAACATGCGATCCAGGCTCGCTATTCCAGGGCCAAGGGGAGTGCGGTGAATCCGGTGCTCCGCCAGGGGAATTCGGATCGCCGCGCGCCCAACGCGGTGAAGCAATACGCGCGGGCCAATCCGCCGCGCATGCGCGACTGGCCTGAGGAGTCCGAGACTCATGTTTCGACGATGAGCGCCGGAGACTTCCGCCACAACGAGACGTCGATCACCCTCGGTGCTGCGACGACAGCCAGGATCGAGCACACGGCGAGCGACGGCACCGTCTCGGTGCTGAAGGAGTCACTTCCGCTCCTCGAGGGCGAGGTGCTCGATGGTACGTACATGAGCAAGCGTGCGCTGGTCGACTTTCTCGGCGCACAGGTAGCGGATGCCAGAGATCGAGGGGTGCTGTTCTCTCTGCACATGAAGGCGACCATGATGAAGGTCTCGGACCCGATCATCTTCGGTCACGCGGTACGAGTGTTCTTCCGCGACGTCTTCGCCCGTCATGCCTCGACGTTCGACGCACTCGGGGTCGATCCGAAGAACGGATTCGGCGACGTGATCGCCAAGATCGCGGGGTTGCCCGAGGATGAGCGAGCCGGGATCGAGGCGGACATCCAGGCCGTGTACGACGCCGGGCCCTCGGTCGCGATGGTCGATTCGGACAAGGGCATCACGAACCTGCACGTGCCGAGTGACATCATCATCGACGCCTCGATGCCCCCGATGATCCGTGATTCCGGCCGCCTGTGGAACGCTTCAGGTGAACTGCAGGACTGCAAGGCGGTCATCCCTGACTCCAGCTACGCCGGGATCTACGACGCGATCGTCCGCGACTGTCGGGAGCACGGGCAGCTCGATCCGGCCACGATGGGGAGTGTTCCCAACGTCGGGCTCATGGCTCAGAAGGCCGAGGAGTACGGATCCCACGACAAGACGTTCGAAATCGCGTCAGATGGGGTCGTACGGGTCATCGACGCGGCTGGCGAGACGCTGCTCGAGCATTCGGTCGAGGCGGGCGACATCTGGCGTGCCTGCCAGACCAAGGACGAGCCCGTTCGCGATTGGGTGAAGCTGGCGGTGACCAGAGCACGAGCTTCCGGTGCGCCTGCGGTATTCTGGCTCGATCGCGAGCGTGCGCACGACGCGGAGGTGATCCGGAAGGTCGAGTCGTATCTGGGCGAGCACGACACCGAAGGCTTGCAGGTCGAGATCATGGCCCCGGTCGATGCGATGACGTTTGCGCTGGAGCGGATTCGACGGGGTGAGGACACGATCTCGGTCACGGGCAACGTGCTTCGCGACTATCTCACCGATCTCTTCCCGATTCTGGAGATCGGCACCAGCGCTCGGATGCTTTCGATCGTGCCCCTCCTGAATGGAGGGGGGCTCTTCGAGACCGGCGCCGGTGGGTCAGCGCCCAAGCACGTTCAGCAGTTTCAGAAAGAGGGACATCTGAGGTGGGATTCGCTGGGTGAGTACATGGCCCTGGCGGCCTCGCTGCAGCACCTTGGCGAGCAGTTCGACAACCCCGGCGCTCGAGTACTCGGAGACACGCTCGACGCTGCCACAGCGGACTACCTCGACAATGCTCGGTCGCCTTCGCGGAAGGTCAAAGAGCTCGACAATCGCGGTAGCACGTTCTACCTCACGCTCTACTGGGCCCGAGCGCTCGCAGCCCAGGAAGTGGACCCCGTGCTGGCCGAGCGTTTTGGTCCTGTGGCTGCTGCGTTGTCGGAAAACGAAGAGCGAATCATCGCTGACCTGGCCGACGCACAGGGTGAGCCTCTGGATCTGGGCGGGTACTACATGCCCGACGCGGCCGTCGCGGGGGCGGTGATGTGCCCGAGCCAGACGCTCAACGAGATCATCGGCGGCGTTTGACCGCCCGAAGCACTATGGTGAAGCGCCCGGCCATCGCACTCGAGGAGGCTCGATGAAGGACCCGTCACTCACCCTCGGCATCGAGGAAGAGTATCAGGTTGTAAATCCCGAGACGGGGGAGCTCAGCTCATATATTACGCAGCTGCTCGATGCGGATGGCCAGATCACCGTCGAGGGTATCAAGCCGGAGCTCCATCAGTCGGTCATCGAGGTAGGAAGCACGGTATGCCAGACTCCTGCCGAGATCCGCGAAGAGGTCATCCGACTTCGCGGGGCGGTGATGGATTTGGCGGCGAAAGACGGGCTGGCGATCGTGGCCGCGGGCACCCATCCGTTCTCTTCGTGGATGGACCAGGAGATCACACCGCTCGAACGCTACCTCGGCGTGGAGCAGGATCTGCAGGACCTCGCGCGCAAGAACCTCATCTTCGGCATGCACGTCCATGTCGGGATCGAGGACCGCGAATTCCTCATCGACGCGATGAAGGTCTCGCGCTATTTCCTACCGCACATCCTCGCGCTCTCCACGAGTTCCCCCTTCTGGATGGGGCGCAACACCGGGGTGAAGTCGTATCGAAGCGTGCAGTGGAGGAACTTCCCTCGCACCGGCATCCCCCCGACGTTCGGCACGTTCGCCGAGTACGAGCACATCCTGAACGCCCTCGTCAACGCGAGCGCGATCGAGGACGCCTCGAAGATCTGGTGGGATCTCCGGCCGCATCACCTCTATCCCACGCTCGAGTTCCGGTTGTGCGACATATGCACCCGAGTCGACGAGGCCGTCTGCATCGCGGCGATCATCCAGGCGATCGTGGCCAAACTGTGGAAGCTTCGGCGCGACAACATGACGTTTCGCGTCTACCCGCTGTCGCTCATCGAGGAGAACAAGTGGCGCGCCGTGCGCTATGGCGTCGCCGGCAACCTCCTCGACCTCGGTCAGGAGTCGGAGGTCCCGGCTCGGGAGTTGATCGAACAACTGATCGGTTGGTTCCTCGACGATGTTCTGGACGATCTCGGCACACGCAAGCAGGTCGAGTACGCGCTCGAGATTCTCGATGGAGGTACGAGCGCCGATCGGCAACTCGCGACCTTTGCGGAGACCGGAGACATGAAGTTCGTCGTGGAACGGCTGATCGCTGAAACCGCAGAAGGCATCTTGCCCCGCATACCCACCGAGCCCCGAAAGGACTGACTCGATGCAGCTAAGCTACGTGAACTCCGATGCGCACGTGCACGAAACCCCGCTCCTCGCGGTCGCGATCGTCGAGGGTGCAGATGCTTCGTCGGGTGCATTGGCCGAACTGGATAAACAGCTGGGTGGCGCGGTGGCTCGCGCGCTCGCGTCCGGCGATATGCGAGGGCGAAAGGGCGACGAGCTCGTGCTCTACGGCGCCGATGGCGGACCGACTCGGGTTGCGTTGCTAGGGGTCGGGAAGGCGACCGAAATCGGCGCCGAGGGCGTCCGAAGGATGGCGGGCCGGGCCGTGCGGGTCGCTGAGCGCTATCGGCTCGATGCGCTCTCGGTCTCGCTCGATGGTTTGGACGCCGTAGATGCCGCCGGCGCGGCGCAGGCGGCGGCCGAGGGTGCGGGTCTCGCGGCCTGGCGTTTCGACGAACTCAAGGCCAAGGACGAGAACGATCCTGCGGTCGAGGTACGGATCGTCGACCTGATCGGTGGAGCGGATCGCGATGCGCACGCTGCCGGGGCGCTCGCGGGGGCGGCGATTGCGCGCGGAGCCAACCTCGCGCGGACGCTCCAGTCGCGGCCCGGCAATGTCGCGACCCCAACGCATATCGCCGACGAAGCCGTACGCATGTGTGGAAGTGTCGGCCTCGACGCCACGGTCTTCGACGAGGAGCGTCTCCTCGAGGAAGGCATGCATGCGCTGCTCTCGGTATCTCGTGGATCGGCGGAAGAGGCTCGCTTCATCATCATGGAGCACAAGGGCGGGCAGGAGGGTGAGGCGCCGCTGGTTCTCGTGGGCAAAGGTCTGTCGTTCGACGCCGGAGGCATCTCCCTGAAGCCGCCGGCCGGCATGGAAGAGATGAAGTACGACATGTCTGGAGGCGCGGCGGTAATCGGGGCCATGCAGGCGATCGCCGAACTCGGAGTCAGGGCGAACGTCGTCGGCATCGTGCCCTCCTCCGAAAACCTCCCGTCGGGGACTGCGACCAAGCCGGGCGACGTCATTCAGAGCCTGGCGGGCAAGACCATAGAAGTCATCAACACGGACGCCGAAGGTCGCCTGATACTCGCCGACGCGCTGGCGTACGGCGCGAAGCTGACGCCCGCCGCAATGGTGGATTGCGCGACGCTGACCGGGTCGGTGATCATCGCGCTGGGTCATCACGCGGCAGCCGTAATCGGGAATGACGACGGTCTGGCCGCCGAGCTGATCGAGGCGGGCGATGCCTCCGGCGAGCGCTGCTGGCAACTTCCGATGTGGGATGAGTACAAGAAACAACTCGAGAGTCCCACCGCCGACCTTCAAAACGTTGGAGGGCGGCCGGGCGGCTCGATCACCGCAGCCTGCTTCCTCTCGGAGTTCGTCGGCGACACCACGTGGGCACATCTCGACATCGCGGGTACTGCATACGGAGAGGGCAAGCTCTCCTACCAACGAAAGGGAGCCCTGGGCTTCCCGACACGTCTCCTCGTGGAATGGGTGCGGAGTCGCGCCGGGTGAGTGACGGCCTTGCGTCGTTTCCAGCGCTCCGATGGTTCCAGTGCCTGGGGGCGCGTGCTCTTGGTTCGGTGATGCCCTCCCGAGTGCTCGCGGTGGCCGGAGTCGCATGTGCGATAACCGCGACGCCGGCGATCGCACAGATCCCGGACTCGCTGCAGGTCACGGACAGTCTGTTGGTCGCAGACTCTCTCGCACTCGACTCTCTGGCCCTTGTTCAGGAGTCGGACTCGGTCTCGGCCGATACCATCTTCTACAATCTTCCTCGGGTCGAAGGTCGAACTCCGGTCGGGTACGCGACGGGAATCTGGGAGTGGGATCGTGACCGGATCATGGCGTCCGGTGCGAACACGCTCGCCGAGCTGTTCCAAGAGATTCCGGGGCTCATCACGTTGCTGTCAGGCGACTACGGAACACCACTGTCCATGAGCGCTTTCGGGCAGGGCGGCGCGGGATATCGGGTGATCCGAGACGGCTTCGAGGTCTATCCCGTCGACGGCGGTGTGGCCGATCTGCAACGGATCGGGCTCGCTGGTATCACCCAGGTACGGCTCGATCGCTCACTCGGGCAGATGCTGATCGTGCTTCGGTCGCACCAGCACGAAGACGGCCGCCCATTCTCGGTGATCGAGGCAGGCACCGGCGACTTGAGCACGAACATGTTCCGCGGGATCTATGCCGATCCGACTGCACTCATGGGTAGCATCGCGGTGGGTCTGGAGCGCATCGATTCCCGAGGAGTCGCGCAAGATGAGGCCGGTAACAGGACCGGAAGCTGGGTGCGCTACCAGCTCCACCTCAGAGATCGGGCAGGAATCGCGTTCGAAATGCGCCGGATGGGTGCGCAGACCGAGGTCCCTCTCTACACCTCGGATGCTAGGCGCACCGACCTCATGGTACGAGCCAGCATGATCGTCACTGACGGCGTGGTGTTGGAGGGATATACCGGCCGCTCCAGTTACGACGTCGTGTCGGAGCAGGAGGGGTTCGAGGGGGTCGGCGGGAGCAGATCTCAGCACGGCGGCAGTGTGGGCCTGGACCTCGGACCATTCTGGGCGAACGGGTCGATTCGAGTATTCGATGGAGAGGTTCCGTCTCAGAGCGTCGAAGCGTCAGGCGGCTTTGTGCGGACGGAAACGGGTGGGGTGAGCGGGAGGTTCTGGCAGGGCTCGTTGAATGGCGAGACGATCGCCAACCTCGCCTCGCGTGCATGGGTCGGGCCTTTTGCGGGCGTGACCCTCTTTGGCGCCTATCAGGCCGGGCAATACGGAAGTCGCGATGGGCCGATCGCGGATGACGCCCTGAATCCTCCCGAAATCCCTCCGACCGGGATCGTCCCCGGTACGGTGGCCATCACGGACCGAACGACGGTCCGGGCGGGGGCGACGTTTACGGGCTGGGGAGTAACGCTCGGTGGCGCGGCGCTCTATGCGGAGTCGGACCTCGCGCTTCCGCTCAATACGGAGATCGACAAGGGGGCGCCGGTGGAGCCCGGCGTGCACCGAAACGGATACGAGGGCATGCTGTCGCTCCCGATGCCTCTGGAGGGACTGACCCTCGATGGTTCGTACCAATGGTGGGACGAGGAGGGGCCATACCTTCCCAAGGAGGTGTACCGCGGCTCGTTCGAATTCCATCGCGTATTCAAGGCCAGCGGGAATCTGGAGCTGTGGGGGTCGTTCGGCGTGCGAGGCCACGATCCGATGCTGTCCTTCGTGCCCGACGATGGAGCGGGAGGCCCAGGGGCGCTTGCGCGGGTGCCGTTCTTCCAGAGTTGGTACACACGCGTTCAGGTGCGGGTCGTGACCGTCCGGCTATTCCTCGGGTGGGAGAACTTCACGGTGCGAAGGAATAACCAGAACTACCCGGATCGACTGCTTCCCTATGCGCGGACGTTCTTCGGCCTCCGATGGGATCTCTGGAACTGAGCGGCGCGATGCATCTCGAGCTCCGGCGTTGCTCGGAGACCCATGCCACAGGCATGGGTGCCCCATAGCGGTGCTATTCCTGCGTCTTCGCGCCTTGGATCTCGAGCGCCTCGCGCCGCTCAGTGGTGACGCGGCTTCGAAGGGCCTCTCGACCATTCACGGCGGTGCGGAGTACCTTTCTTGCCTTGAACGGAGGGTTCCATGATCCGGAGCATGACCGGATTCGGCGAAGCCGAGCAGGACGCTCCTGCAGGGCGATTGAGGCTCGAGGTGAAGACGGTCAACCACCGCTTCTTCAATGCGAGCATCAAGACGCCTTCGGGCTTCGATCGATACGAAAAGGGAATAAGCGACGCGCTGAAGAAGCACCTGGGGCGTGGCCACGTGAGCGCATATCTGTCCATCGACCGCGCGTCGCACGAGGCAGCGGGGATGCCGATGGTCGATCTCGAGAAGGCTCGGGGATACCAGGCGGCACTGGAGGAGCTCAGGACTGAGCTCGATGTACCCGGTGAGCCGGATCTGAGGATGATCTCACGCTTCGGGGACGTGTTTCGAGCCCCCGAACAGGACCGCACCGCTGGGATCGAGCCCGAGATGATCGTCGAGTTGACCGAACGCGCCGCCATCTCCTGCAGGGACATGCGCGAGGCGGAGGGACTCAGACTTGCCGAGGATCTGACGGGACGGCTCGACGCGATTCGTGATCGACTCGATTTCGTGGAGGCACGGGCGCCGGAGCGGCTCTTGGAGCACCGCGATCGTCTTCGCGAGGCGGTTCAGGAGTTGACTGAGCAGGTGGACGTCGACGAAGAGAGGCTCGCGAGAGAGATCGCATACCTGGCCGAGCGATGGGATATCAACGAAGAGGTCGTTCGTTTCCGCTCTCATCTCGAGCTCTTCAACGAGGCACTCTCGGGCGATGGCTCGGAGCCCACCGGCAAGAGACTGGGATTCCTGGTTCAGGAGATGCATCGCGAGGCGAATACCGTCGGATCTAAGGCCAACGATGCCGAGATCGCGCAGGCCTCCATCGCCATCAAGGAAGAGATCGAGCGGCTCCGTGAGCAGGTGGAGAACGTCGAGTGACGGAACAGTCTGCCCCGGTGGTGCTCGTTGCGACCAGTGGGACGGGAAAGACCACACTCGCCCGGCGTCTGGTCGACGGAAGCGGCAGCTTCGTCTTCTCCGTGTCCGTCACCACGCGGGAACCGCGCGAGGGCGAACGGGACGGTGTAGCCTATCACTTCGTGAGTCGAAGCGAGTTCGAATCCAGGGTAGGGCGGGGCGAGCTGGTCGAGTGGGCGGAGGTCCACGATCACCTGTACGGCACCCCCCGGTCGGAGATCGAGGCCGCCGCTGGTCGGGGCGAGCACGTGGTCCTGGATATCGACGTTCAGGGGGCCCGACAGATCCGGGATTCTGTCCCGGATGCGACGTTGATCTTCGTCCTACCGCCTTCGGTAGGTATAATGATGGCTCGCCTGACAGGTCGTGGAACGGAGAGTCGAGCGGATATCGCTCGCCGGCTCCGGTCGGCGATGGTCGAACTGCAGGCAGTCCCGGAGTTCGACTACGTTGTGGTCAATGACGATCTCGATGAGTGCCTCGAAGAGATCAGGGGGATCGTCGAATCGGGGGTCGAGGGTGAGGCCCCACGGAAGAATGCCGAGGAATTCCGGGCCGAAATCGCCCGGATCCTCGAGGAAGAATACGCGGAATACTCGAACGCCCCAGAACAGGAACACACATGAGAGTCTTTACGCCCCCCGAGGTCGCTGCCGGAACCGAGAGCAAATACCTCGGTGTGTTGGTCGCGGCCAAGTACACGCGCGAACTCAACACGCTGCCCCGCGAGGCGATGCCTCTTGGCGAAGAGAAGAAGCTGACGACGCGGGCACTCGAGGCGCTGACGTCCGGCCAGATCGAGTTCCGACTCGTGAAGCGGCGGAAGCGCGAAGACACCTAGTCCGCCGTTAGGGGACTCTGTTGCCCGGCGCACCCCTCACGCCTCGCAGACCCTGGCAGGGTCGGCGGGTAGTGCTGGGGGTGACGGGTGGCATCGCTGCCTATAAGACGATCCAGGTTGCTCGTGACCTGACCCGTCTTGGCGCCGAGGTCGATGTAGTACTGACGCGATCGGCCCAAAACTTCGTCGCTCCGCTTTCTTTCGAGGGTGTGACCGGGCGGCGGGCGCTCACCGACCTGTTCTCCGCTGAAGGGGCAGCCCTCCACATACGACTGGGCCGTGAGGCCGACGTCGTGTGTGTGGCTCCCGCAACGGCCGACTTTCTGGCCCGCGCCGCACAGGGTCGAGCCGACGATCTGATCTGCACGACGCTGCTTGCGACTCGTGCGACGGTCGTGCTGTGCCCCGCGATGAACGATCGGATGTTCGGGCACCCTCAGGTTCAAGAGAACCTGGCGCACGTCAGGGATCGACTAGGCTATTCGATCGCTGGTCCTGCGGAGGGAGCACTCGCAGTCGGCGAGGGTGAGGGCCCCGGGCGCATGATCGAGCCTCACCAGATCGAGGAGGCGATCGGCCGAGCTTTGACCGAGCCGGATTTGTCGGGGCGACACGTTCTCATCACCGCGGGTCCGACGCACGAGCCCATCGATCCGGTTCGGTACGTTGGCAACCGCTCCTCCGGCCGTATGGGATATGCGGTTGCACAGGCGGCGTGGCGACGGGGTGCCCAGGTCACTCTGGTGACGGGTCCGTCCTCTCTCGAGCGTCCGTGGGGTGTCGACCTGATTCCCGTCGAGACGGCAGCGGAGATGAACGAGGTGGTGGCCGGTCTGGTCGGGGCAGCGGACGTTTCGGTCTTTGCGGCCGCGGTCGCCGACTTCCGACCTGCTGAGCCGCGCGACCGGAAGGTGAAGCGGGCCGAGACCGGGAGCGACCTGACCGTCGAGTTGACCGCGAATCCTGACATTGCGCGCGAGAGTGGGACGCACGCCAAGAGCGGCGGCGTGCGAGTCGGGTTCGCGCTCGAGACCCACGACTTGCTCGAGAACGCCCGACTGAAGCTGGAATCGAAGCGGCTCGACCTCATCGTGGCGAACGATGCGATGGAAGAGGGAGCCGGCTTCGGGGTGGCCACGAACCGCGTCACCTTCGTGTCGGCAGAACGGGAGCCCGAAGAGCTTCCTCTTCTATCCAAGGATGAGGTAGCCGAGGAATTGCTGGACCGGGTCGTCGCGAGGTTGCTCGACAAGGACGCCGCACCGTGACGGACAGACCCTCCCCGTCCGAAAGTGCACGACTTCTTCGGCAGCGGATCGAGATGGGGTCGAGCGAGATCTTCCTCGACGGGATGAGTCGCGACGAGGCAATGGAGTTGGTGGCCGCGGCACGTTCTGCACCGGTCGCCGCGACAGCGATTCCGACACCAGGTCCGCCGATCGCCACGCCCCCGAGTGGTCGACGGGCCGCCAAGGCTGTGGAGCCCGAGAAGGCCACACCGGCCGCGCTACCGGTCCTTCCCGAGGGATACGAGGAACTTCGAGAGGTGGCGATGTCGTGCACGCGGTGCCGGCTTCACGATGGCCGCACTCAGGTAGTCTTCTCGGACGGACCGAGCGACGCTCGTCTCATGGTCGTTGGCGAGGCGCCGGGCGCGAACGAGGACAAGACGGGGGTGCCTTTCGTTGGCCAGGCAGGCAAGTATCTCGACCTGCTCCTCGCGACGGTCGGGCTGAGCCGTGAGGATTCCGTGTACATCGCGAACGTCCTGAAGTGTCGGCCACCGGCGAATCGCAACCCGATGCCGGACGAAATCGAGTCGTGCTCGCCGTACCTCCGCAAACAGATCGACCTGGTTCGGCCTCAAGCGCTACTAGCGGTCGGATCGTTCTCGGGGCAACTCCTGACAGGGCGTGAGAAGACCGCCCTGGGTGAGCTTCGTGGGCAGGTGCATGCCTATCACGGAGTGCCGCTCGTTGTCACCTATCATCCCGCGGCGCTGCTCCGGAACTCGAATTGGACGAGGCTCTTCTGGGAAGACCTTCAGCTCCTCAGGGGAGTTCTCGACGGGGCATAGCGGCTAGCCTGCGAGGCCGTCTTGCGTTGCCCTGGGAGCGAGGTGACGGCGCGCCTCCGACGCGCTACTATGAAGGCCCTTCGCACGCCGCACCTCTGCCCCTGAAGAAGAGCTGGATGGAAGCCTCCCCGAGTTTCGCCACGAATCTGTTCGATCGGACACCTCCATTCTCGACGGAGGCCGAGACGGCGGTTCTCGGGGGCATGCTCATCGACCGGGAGGCGGTCACCCGCGCGGTCGAGCATCTGCAGGACGGGATGTTCTACCGTGAAGGGAATCGGAGGCTCTACCGGGCCATGGTGAGGCTCTTCGAACGTGGCGACGTCATCGACGTCATCACCGTGTCGGAAGAGCTCAAGAACACGGGTGAGCTCGACGGCGCCGGCGGCTTCGACTATCTCGGCCAACTGGTCGACGCGGTCCCCACGGCGGCGAACATCGAGTACCACGCGCGCATCATCCGAGACAAGGCGCTGCTCCGACGGTTGATCGAACAGTCCTCACAAATCATCCGGGACGTGTACGACCAGGGCGAGCGGAACGTGGCCGAGATCCTGGATCAGGCTGAGGGCCGGATCTTCCAGGTCGCCGAGAGCCACCAGCGTGAGGGCTTCGTCTGGATCAAGGAGGTTCTGTGGAAGACGTTCGAGCACATCGAACGACTCCAGGAATCCGACACCGGCATCACGGGCGTACCGACCGGATTCTCGGACCTCGATCGGATGACCACGGGCCTACAAAAGGGTGACCTTTGTATCGTCGCGGCGCGCCCGTCGATGGGTAAGACGGCGTTCGCGCTCAACATGGCGGCTACCGCCGCGATCGTGAACCAGGTACCGGTGGCGATCTTCTCGCTCGAGATGTCCTCAGAGCAGTTGGTGCAGAGATTACTGTGCTCCGAGGGCCGAATCGACGCCCAGAAGCTCCGTCGGGGCCGTCTCTCGCAGGAAGAGCATCAGCGCCTGGCTGCCGCTGCCGGTCACCTCAACACCGCCCCGATCTGGATCGACGATCAGCCGGGCGCGAACGTGCTCGAGATTCGGGCGAAGGCTCGGCGGCTTCAATCCGAACTCAGGGCGGACGGCAAGGACCTCGGAATGGTCGTCATCGACTACATGCAGCTCATGTCCGGTAGCGGGCACTCGGAGAGTAGGGTTCAGGAGGTCAGTCAGATCTCACGAGGACTGAAGTCCCTGGCCCGTGAACTCGACGTGCCGGTTATCGCCCTGTCCCAGCTCAGTCGTGGCCCAGAACAACGAACCGACAAGCGCCCAATGCTGTCCGATCTGCGAGAGTCGGGCTCGATCGAGCAGGATGCCGATATCGTCATGTTCCTGTTCCGTCCCGAGTACTACGCTTCGATGGAGAATCGACAGGAACTCGAAGGCAAGGCGGAATTGAACATCAGCAAGCAGCGAAACGGGCCCACCGGCGTTGTGCAGCTCTACTTCCAGAAGGCCTACACACGCTTCGACTCGGTCGTGGCTTCGAAGCAGAGCGGTCCGGGCTCGCAGGGGATGGATTCCGGCTTTCAGGCATGAGTGAGCCGGGGGCCGCACTGGGACGGTCGCTGCGGGACGCGCGCGTGGGAGTCGCGATACCCGCGGCGGGATCGGGCCGGAGAATGGGTGGAACGCGAAAGCCGTTCCTCGAACTGGACGGATCCCCGATCCTGCTTCATGCGCTCCGGCCTTTCCTCGCCGATGATCGCGTCGTCGCGGTGTGCGTCGCTCTGGCCGCCGCGGACGCCGCAGATCCCCCCGACTGGCTTCTCGCCATCGACGACCGGGTGAGGGTCGTGCCCGGTGGGGACACTCGGGGTGCCTCGGTCGCGTTGGCGATGGCTGCGCTGCCTGCCGACGTCTCCGTGATCGCCGTTCACGACGCGGCCCGACCGCTCGTTACGGAGGAAACCGTAAGGGAGTGCATCGACATCGCCGTGGGCGGCGTCGGGGCTGTAGCGGGATGCCCCACGGTCGACACGATGAAGACCGTCGACGAAGAGGCGCGGATCGTCTCGACCGCGGACCGGTCGGTGCTCTGGCACGCGCACACTCCTCAGGTCTTTCCCGCGGAAATGCTCCGAGCTGCGTACGCCGTCGAGGGTAGTGGCGCCACGGACGATGCGGCTCTGGTGGAGCGGGCGGGCGGGTCGGTGAAGATGGTCGATGGAGGATCACACAACCTCAAGGTCACCCGCCCGGAAGATGTGTGGGTCGCAGAGGCGATCCTGAGGGCGAGAACGGCTTCGTGACCTCGGAGTCGAAGACGCTCGACCTGCGTGGCAATCCGGATGCGGATCTGTCCGAGGTTGTCGAGCACATCCGCTCGGGAGGGGTCGTCGCATACCCGACGGAGACGGTGTATGGCCTTGGGGGCGCATGCACCCCCGAGGGTGTCCAGGCTGTCCGGGCTATGAAGCGCCGTCCGTCGGCAAAACCGCTGATCGCCCTCGTAGAGTCGGCCGCGCGTGTCGAAGGACTGACCTGGACAGATCCCGCCCGTGAGCTCGCCTCCATCTTCTGGCCGGGATCCGTCACTCTCGTGCTGTCGGACCCGGAAGGTTTGTTTCCCGAGGGCGTCCGAAGCACCGAGACGGGGACCGTCGCCGTGAGGGTCAGTCCGCATCCGCTCGTTGCACGTCTCCTCGCGCAACTGGGGGGGGCGCTCACCTCGACGAGCCTCAACGCCCAGGGTGAACGGCCGGCCTCCTCCGGTTCAGCCGCCCGGGAGATTCTCGCGAAGCTCTCCGGCCCAGCCGCTTATCTTCTCGATGTTGGTACATTGCCCCCTTCGGGGCCGTCGACGGTCGTTGACTGCACGGGCTCCGAGCCCGTCGTGTTGAGGGAGGGTACAGTGCCCGTGGGACGCCTGCGTTGTGTGCTACCTGGTATTTCATGACCGATCCGACGCCGTATCGAATCCTGTTCGTGTGCACGGGGAACACGTGCCGAAGCCCGATGGCCGAGGTGATCGCTCGCCGACAGCTCGAAGATCTGGGTTGGAGTCATGTGCAGGTCGCCTCGGCCGGTGTCGCGGCTCGGGACGGAAGCCTCCCTTCCGGCGGCGCCGTTCGGGCGGCATCAGGCAATGGGCTGGATCTGTCCGATCACACGGCGACGTTTCTTTCGGGCGAAGTCGTAGAGTCGGCGGATCTGGTATTGACCATGTCCGCCGCACACTTGCACCGCGTGGCGGAGCTGGGCGGCGGAGACCGGGCGGAGATCATCACGACGTTTGCAGGACCGGAAGAGGGCTCCGACCGGGGGTACGGTGTGCCGGATCCCATCGGCGGGCCGGACGAAGAGTATAGAGCTACGTTCGACGCTCTTTCAGACCTGATCGCGCGTGCGCTGACACGCCTCGCACCGACGGTGATGCCATGATCGTGACCGCGAAGACCCGAGTGCTCACGCTCCTCGGGGACCCGGTGGGCCATTCGGCGTCACCACAGATCCAGAACGCTGCCTTCGAGGCCGCTGGGGTCGATGGCATTTACGTTGCCGTGCGTTGCGGTGAGGACGATCTGATGGGCTTCATGCGCGGCCTCGCGCGTGCCGGCGGTGGAGGCAATGTCACACTGCCTCACAAGGAAAAGGCCGCGTCGATCCTCGATGTCCGGAGTGAGGCCGTGCGGCGCACCGGCGCGTGCAACGCTTTCTGGGGAGACGAGCACGGCAAGGTCCACGGCGACAATACGGATGTCGACGGCTTCAGACGCGCCGTGAACGTGTTCCTGGAGGGGTCGCCGAAGGGGATCCGGGCTCTGCTCCTCGGTGCCGGGGGAGCGGCACGGGCTGCTCTTCTCGGGCTGTTGGACGAGGGTGCCGACGAGGTGCTGCTCTACAACCGGACGCAGGAGCGTGCGCGTGCGGTTGCGCGGCGGATCGGTGGTCAGAAGGCCAGGGTCGTACCTGTCATGCACGAACTCGAAGGAGAAGACTTCGACCTCGTGGTCAACGCGACGCGGCTCGGCCTTGATCCCGGTGACCCCGCGCCGATCGACTTCAGCATGTTGCACCGTGCGGGTGCGGCGATGGATCTCGTGTACAGCGAGGAGTCGACTCCCTTCGTACGTGCGGCCGAGGCCGCGGGTATCCGGGCTACCGATGGCTTCGAGATGCTCGTTCAGCAGGGTGCCGCTTCCTTTGAGAGGTGGTGGGACAGGCCCGCGCCGCTCGAGGCCATGCGGGCAGCAATGAAGCGCGGGCAACCCGCGTGACCGGAAGGTCCTGGGCTTCGGACCTCACCGATTTCCTGCTCCCGACGGGGTGCGTCGTTTGCAGGGACTGGATTCCTTGGCGTGATGCGGATCGCATCGTGTGCGCCCGTTGTTCCACTCGGCTCCGAGCGCCGTCGTGGCCGCGCTGCCCCCGCTGTCACGCTCCGCGCGGTACAGGCCGTGAGGAAGCCGAGGACTGCCTCGAATGCCGGGCGTGGCCCAGCGCGTTGACGGCTGCCCGGTACGCGTATCGCCTCGAGGGGCCCGCAGCCGACCTCGTGCACGCCCTCAAGTACGAGGGGTGGCGTGAAGCCGCGGACTTCATGAGCCGATCGATGACAAGGCTCCTTTCGGACCGGGGTGCCTCCGAGGCCAGCGAGGTGCGATCCGAGCCGGGCATCGTGGTCCCGGTCCCGACTACAGGTAGACGGGAGCGAGCGCGTGGGTACAACCAGGCCCGGCTTCTCGCGAATGGTTTCGCCACGTCGACCGGTCTTCGGTTACGCTCGATCCTCTTGCGGGCCGGATCGGAGGGATCCCAAACGTCGCTTTCGCTCGATGAGCGCCGCGAAAACGTACGAGGCGTATTCAGCCTGTCCGAGAACGACCGCGCCGTTCTTCCGGGTACTCGTGTGATTCTGGTAGACGACGTACTCACCACAGGTGCGACCGCGTGCGAAGCCGCGCAGGTGCTGGCCTCCGGGGGTGCCGCATCCGTTCTTCTGCTCACCTTTGCCCGGGCCCTGCCTGGGGGCGGGACGGGTCAGTCCAAAAAGGCTGCGTAGACGTTATCTTTTGCTTCTGAACACGTAGTCTTTTCCACCATAGATCGGGAGATCGAACAGCTATGGCGATCCGTGCAGCGATCAACGGATTCGGGCGTATCGGACGCAACGTTCTCAGGAGCGCGAAGCAGTCCGGCCAGACCGACATCGATTTCGTCGCCGTCAACGACTTGACGGACGCGAACACGCTTGCTCACCTCCTCAAGTACGACTCGGTTCACGGCCGTTATCCGGGCACGGTCGGCGTTTCCGATGACGGGCTCGTGGTGGACGGGGACGAGATCAAGGTCCTGAGCGAGCGCGATCCTGCCGCACTTCCGTGGGGAGACCTCGGCATCGACATCGTGATCGAGGCGACCGGGATCTTCCGGGATCATGCCGGGGCATCGAAGCACCGTGAAGCCGGGGCCAAGAAGGTCATCATTACCGCTCCCGCCAAGAACGAGGACGTGACCGTAGTTCTCGGTGTCAATCAAGACACGTATGAGCCCGAGAATCACCACATCATCTCGAACGCCAGCTGCACCACCAACTGCCTCGCGCCGGTTGTGAAGGTCTTGAGCGACGAGTTCGGATTCCGTCGTGGGCTCATGACGACGATCCACTCCTACACGAACGACCAGAGCATCCTCGATTTGCCGCATAAGGACCTGCGACGGGCGCGGGCGGCTGCCGTGTCGATGATTCCTACAACCACCGGCGCGGCCAAAGCCACGGGTCTGGTGCTTCCTGAGGTTTTGGGGCGGATCGACGGAATGGCGATCCGGGTGCCGACCGCCGATGTCTCCATCGTCGATCTCGTATCGGAGCTCGAGCAGGACGTGACTGCCGACGACGTGAACGCGGCGCTCCAGGCTGCGGCCGACGGGCCCATGAAGGGGGTTCTCGACGTTTCACGCGAGCCCTTGGTCTCGATCGACTACACCGGAAACCCGTTCAGTTCGATTGTCGACGCTCTCTCGACCTCGGTGATGGACGGTCGAATGGTGAAGGTCCTTTCATGGTACGACAACGAGTGGGGCTACTCGACCCGGGTCGTCGATCTTGTCGGTTTTGTGGGCGCGAGTCTTTAGATCGATTCGGACGTGTAACTCCCTGGGGCCGTTCGCGTAATAGAGTGTGATGCGAACTGAGCAAGTAGTCGCCCGCCAAGGGACTGAGATTCGTCGGCCAACGCCTGAAGCTCCGCTTCCAAAGGACTTCGAGGCCTGGTACGTCGAGCACCAGAGCGCCGTCTATCGGTTCATCCGGTTTCGTGTGGAAACGCGTGAGGTCGCAGAGGATGTGACCTCCCTCGTTTTTATGAAGGCTTTGCGGTCGTTCGATCGATATGACGCCGATCGAGCTTCTCCGCGTACCTGGCTTCTTCGGATCGCCAAGAACGCGGTGACCGACCACCTGAGGTCGCTGCAGCGTCGAGGCTCGTTGCACGTTTCGCTCGATCGTATTCCAGATCTCGTTGCGGACGTTCCGTCCCACGAAGAGCGGGTCATCAAGCAGGAGCGCATCCAGCGTCTTCTCAATGGCACCCAGAAGCTCCGGAAGGCCGACCAGGAAATCCTGAGCCTGCGCTACGGAACGGGACTCGACAACGCGGAGATCGCGGAGCACCTGAACATCAGCAATAACGCGGTCGCTGTCCGACTGCACCGGGCCTTGAAGAGACTCAAGGAATCGGTAATGGACACGACCATGAACGGCATAGAAGACCAATGAGTGACACCCACCCGATCGGCGGCATCGACCTGCCCGACGACCTCAAGTCGTTGGACGAGGAGTTGTCATCGATTCGATACGAGGAGCGAGCCTCCTTCCAGCCAGAGCTTCGGGCCGAGTTGGCGCGGGTCTGGGCGGAGGAGGGCCGACGCCGGCCCAAATCGGCCGTCAGGCAACATCTTGCGGCGGCGATTCTCGCGGGACTGCTGCTCGGCAGTGCGGCCGTGCCGTCTGCGCGCGCGTCGTTCGTGCGGCTCCTCGAGGTTCTCAGCGAAGAGCCCGCCGAGGTAGTCGTGCCTCCGCAGCCCATTTCGACGCCGGCCGCGCCGGTGTTTGTGGAGGAAGTGGCCCCCGTCGTCATTCCGGCGCACGAGCCGATGGAAATCGCGTTCGAGCCGGAGCCCGAGGCGGTCATGGAAGAAGTGCCGATGATCGTGCGCGAGCCGACGGTCGTACGGCCGCAGATGGTCGACAGGGTGAGGGCCGAACAACTCCTGCAGAGCGTCTATCCGACGTACCTGCAACGCCGTGGGGTCGGGGGCACCGTACTGCTCCGTCTGTGGATCGACGAGGCGGGCGAACCGAGCCTTCCGAACCTGACGCGCTCCTCCGGGGTCAGCGACCTCGACCGGGCCGCGCTTGCCGTGGCGCCGAGTTTCAGTTTCCTGCCGGCGCTCCAGGACGGACGCCGCACGGCGACGTGGATCCAGTTCCCGGTCGTGTTCGCGCCGGACTCCGTGAACATCGATCGCTTCCCGCGCACGGTCGACGATCCATACGCGTTACCACATGTCCCGGTGGGAGAAGCCTGGGAACAGGATACGCCGCTCGACCTGGCTGAGCTCCCGCCAGTGGGCGCCGTACTGCCAGAGGAGGTCGAACAACGGGACGTGGCGGAACAGAGCCTCGAGGCAGCGCTTGCTGATGCCGCCGACGTCGGGCCGCTGGATGCCGTCCTTTCAGGCACAGTGCCGGATGGAATCGCGCTTTCGCGGTGGAGAGAAACCGTCGGTGGAGCCCTCGAGGCTGCGATCGACGAGGGCCGAGAGACGCCCGCATCCTTGATGGCTCTGGGTCGGCTCCGTCTTAGACAGGGACTGAGGACCGAGGCTCGGGGCCACTTCGAGCGGGGTCTTCATATCGCGGTTCTCGAACCGGATGCGGTCAGCCCGTGGGTCGTGGCGGAACTCCACTACGAGCGCGGCACGCTGGTGCGTGACGGGTGGTTCTCCGCCGACAATGTGGGTCGGGTACGATCGGGGTCTTTCGATCCGGAGGCGTGTCCGGCGGCTCGCTCGTCGGGAGCGACCCAGACTGAGACTGGATATGCGTCGTCCGAACAGCTCGTCGCCTGGAACTATCTGTGCCCGGACGAGATGACGACGGTCTTCGACCAGGGCTTCAGGACGATTGGGCCGGAGATTTCGGGCGACCTGACGTTGATGATGGCTTCCTACAGGGCGGCGATCGAGGCCTATCCCGGACACGTAGGGGCGAACACCGACCTGCTCCTGACGCTGGCAGCTGACCACCGGTGGGATGGCGTCCTGGCGGGTGCGCGTCGTTTCACTCGGGCGAGCGCGGGGCACCCGAACGGACTCCTCCTGACGGGACTCGCCCTGCACCGTCTCGGACGGACACAGGACGCCGCGGAGCACTTCGAGGCTGCGTTGGAGCGTCTGTCTCCGACCGACGCGGATGCATTGCGCGATATCGGCTTCCTGCTCGACGCGTCCGGACAGACCTGGTATCGACGTCTTCCCGCCGATGCGAAGAGGGCCTGGGAGGAAGACTATTGGAGCGCACGGTCGCGGGCGTTGCTGGTCACGGCGAACGAACGTGAGGTCGAGCACCTGGCGCGGGCCGCCTACGCCCAGCTTCGGTTCGGGACGGTCTTTGGCGATGTGGGCGAGGTCTGGGTACGTTTTGGCGGGCCCGACGCAATCCACATCGTCGATGGGGGCTCCGGCAAGCTGACTGAGTTCTGGGACTACGGGAGCGGGCCGGATATCACGTTCGTCCGATGGGTCACATCGGAGAGGACGGACTTGACGCCGGAAGGGCGGGCTTACGTCGACGACCTGGGGACTATTTTCCCGCCACAGTGAACAAAAAAACTCTCTCGGACGTCGATGTCGCTCGGCTCCGAGGACGCACGGTCATCGTCCGTGCGGACCTCAATGTGCCCATAGACTCCGGCGTGATCACGGACGACCAGCGCATTCGCGCTTCGCTCCCGACATTGGCGCATCTCGCCGATGCCGGTGCGCGCGTCGTATTGCTTTCGCATCTGGGGCGGCCCAAGGGCCGGAGTGACCCGGAATACTCCCTCGAGCCTGTCGGACGACGTCTGGCAGAGCTCCTTGGCCGTCCCGTGAGCTTCATTCCGCACACGGATGGCAATGCGGCCTCTCCGCCCGTTTCCAATCTCCCCGAAGGCGTGATCGGCCTCCTCGAGAACACACGATTCGAGCCTGGCGAGACGAAGAACGACGCAGCGCTGGCAGCGTCCTGGGCCGAGTTGGCGGACCTGTTCGTAAATGACGCGTTCGGGACGGCCCACAGGGCGCACGCATCGACGGCCGGACTCGCGGCCGCCATGCGGGAGGGAGGGAAGGAATCGGTCGCGGGGCTTCTCATGGCGCGGGAACTCCGCTTCCTGGAAGAGGTGCTCCGGATGCCGGAGCGCCCCTTCGTCTCCATTCTTGGCGGGGCCAAGATTTCCTCGAAGATCGGTGTCGTATCGGCTCTGTTGCCAAGGGTCGATCGACTGCTCATCGGGGGGGCGATGGCGAACACGTTCTTCCGCGCGCTCGATCTGGACACGGGTGAATCGCTCGTGGAGGAGGACAGCATCGAGCAGGCGCGAGCGTTGTTGGAAGAGGGGGCTGAACGTCTCGTGCTTCCGGTCGACTGTATCGTCGCCGCCGAGGTCGCACAGAATGCCAAGGCTCGGGTGGTGGCGCGTACCGAAGTGTCCGGAGACGACAAGATCCTCGATATCGGCCCTGGCACCAGGAAGCTCTTCGCCGAGATGATCACCAGGTCCCGCTCGATCGTCTGGAACGGACCGATGGGCGTGTTCGAGATCGAGGCATTCGCGGAGGGCACCGTGGAGATCGCCCGGGCCGTCGCGGATGCCTGTGATGCCGGGGCGCTCGGAGTGCTCGGAGGTGGTGATTCGGCGGCAGCGGCGGAGCGCGCGGGGGTCGTCGATCGACTCACTCATGTGTCGACCGGAGGGGGCGCCTCGTTGGAACTGCTTGCCGGGGCTCCGCTTCCGGGCGTGGACACGCTAACCGACAGGGACTGACCATGGCCGTCATTGCCGGAAACTGGAAGATGCACATGGGCCCCACGGAAACGCGGGCGTTCTTCGACAATCTGGACCTGACCTCGGTCGGGACCGGGCATGAGTTGATCGTCTTTCCTCCGGCGCTTTCGCTGGCGGTCGCGGCGTTCTCGACCAACAGGGATCCTCGAGTTCAGTTGGGCATTCAGAACATCCACTGGGAGGATGGTGGCGCATTCACGGGGGAGGCCTCCGCTTCGATGGCCGCTGACTCTGGCGCTACGCTGGCACTCATCGGTCACTCGGAACGCCGGCACGTGTTTGGGGAGACGGATGAACAGGTTGCCCTCAAAGTCGTGGCTGCGCTGCGCCACGGTCTGATTCCGGTTCTGTGTGTCGGGGAGACACTACAGGAGCGTCAGGCTGACCGTGTCGACGAGGTGATTCTCCGGCAACTCGACGCTGCGCTCCCGGCTCTCGATCCGGGCGGTGCCCGCTTCCTCCTCGCCTACGAGCCCGTTTGGGCCATCGGTACGGGTGAGACGGCTACACCGGCGGACGCGGCGGCGGCGCACGCCACGCTCCGGGCCCGTCTCGAAGAGGTGCGCGGAATCGCTGCGGCAGCACTTGTCCCGATCCTGTACGGGGGGTCCGTGAAGCCGGGTAACGCTGCGGAACTGATGAGCGCTGCCGACGTAGATGGAGTGCTGGTCGGTGGAGCCAGTCTCGATCCTCGTTCGTTCGCAGAAATCGCTTCGGCGGCGGGGTAAGTGGGGCCGTTGGGAGACCGTTGACACCTTTTCCGGCCTCTCCGACGTTTAACGTCTTACTCTGAAGGGAACACACTACGATGTATGGAATTCTGTTGGCGGTACTGGTCCTCGACGGCCTGTTTCTCGGGGTTGTCATCCTTCTTCAGTCCGGAAAGGGCGGGGGGTTGGCAGCCGTCGGAGGCAGCGGTGGTACGATGACCGAGGGCGTGCTCGGTGGGCGCCAGGCCGCCACCGTTCTGACCCGAGCCACTTGGACGGCGGGTACGGTTTTCATGGTGCTCGCTCTGGTCCTCTCGATCATGTCATCCCGGTCGCGAACACCGACGTCGATCATCGAAGTCAACGCTCCGACCGCGACTCAGGCGCCGGCTCCGGTCATCCCCGGGGCGATCGAACAGCCAGCCGAGACGGGTGGGACCACGGGCAACGAGGGCAACTGACCTCTTGACGCTCGGAAACGCGGTGCGGCAGCGCGAACCGCGGGACGGCGGGCCTCACGGGGTCCGCCGTTCTCTGTTGCCGGTCCGGCTGACCGAAGAGAGACGAATCGGTGGCTGATGGCGGAGGTTCGGACCGATCGGCCCATGGGCTGGGCCGTACCATGCTGCACGAAATCTTCGCGGCTCTGTGCCTGACCCGGGCCGCCGAAGAACGCCTGGAGCTGATGCAGAAGCAGGGCCATGTGACCGGAGGCCTCTATCGGTCTTTGGGACAGGAAGCAGGGGCGGTCGGTGCGGCCTACGCGCTTCGACGTCGTACCGACGGAACCGGCGACGTTCTCGCACCTACGGTACGAGCAGCGGGAGCACTCTTCCTGTTTGGTGGAGAGATTATCGACTTCTTTCGGCAGTACATGGCCAAGGGCACCTCGCCCACAGGAGGGCGAGATTCGAACGTGCACTGGATCGATTTCGACCGAGGCTTCGTGGGCCCCGTCTCGCCACTTGGGACGATGGTCGAGGTCATGGCGGGGATTACGCTTGCCTTCCGCCTGCGGGACGAGGACCGGGTGGGCATGGTGTTCGCAGGCGACGGCGCCTCGTCCACGGGCGCGTGGCACGAGGGGCTCAACTTCGCCGCGGTGCAGGAGTGCCCCATGCTCCTGATGGTCGAACACAACCAGTGGGCGTTTTCGACTCCGACCCACAAGAACACGCGCGTCGAGAGCTTTACCGAGAAGGCCGCCGGTTATGGGCTCGGTGCCCTGTCGGTCGACGGCACGGACGTCCTGGCCGTCTTCGATGCGGTCCGGCGAGCCGCGGCTGTGGCTCGTTCCGGCGGCGGAGCCCAGATGGTGGAGCTTCGGTATTTCCGTCGCCTGGGCCACGCGCAGCACGACCCGCAGGAATACGTGGATCCCGCTCTTCTCGCTCACTGGGCCGAGAGGGACCCCATCGATCTGTTCCGGGCACGCATGATCGCCAACGACTGGGCGTCCGAAAGCGAACTCTCGGCTCTGGAAGAGGAGGCTCACGACGCTTGCCAGCTTGCCGCTGAGCAGGCCATCGGAGAGGATCAGCCTTTCGGTCCGGATGCTGCGGACGACGTGTATACCGATGTAGACGTGACGCGCCCGTGGACGCGGGCCGAGACTCCTGACCCCGCGCTGATGTGACGATGACGGATCGCGTGACCCCGGAACACCTGCTCAAGACCAAACGCGGTGAAGCAGTGACGCTTCTCGAGGCCGTTAGCGAGGCACTCTTCGAGGAGATGAGCCGCGACGAGTCGGTCTTCCTCATGGGGGAGGATATCGGAGCCTACGGGGGCGCCTTCAAGGTTACGCGTGACTTTCTGGAGCACTTCGGTCCCCGCCGCGTCATCGACACGCCCATCGCCGAAGGAGGCTTCACCGGAGCCGCTGCGGGTGCCGCCCACATGGGCCTGCGCCCGGTGGTCGAGATGCAGTTCATGGACTTCATCTCACCGGCCTACGACGTCATTACGAACTACATCGCCACGTCGCTCTACCGCGGTGCCGGACCGATGCCCCTGGTAATTCGAGGGCCGGTGGGGGGCGGCAATCGTGGTGGACCCTTCCACTCGCAGAACGTCGAGATGGCGTTCTTCCATACGCCCGGCCTCAAGATCGTGTACCCGAGCAATCCTCGGGATGCCAAGGGCCTCATGAAGGCGGCGATTCGAGAAGACAATCCGGTGATCTTCGAGGAGCACAAGGGACTCTACCGGGCGCCTGCGCTCCGCGAGGTGTTGCCGAACGAGGATTACGTCGTGCCGCTCGGGAAAGCGCGCACGGCGCGTGAAGGCACCGACGTGACCGTTGTGACGTACGGCGCGATGGTCCACAAGAGCCTGGCCGCTGCAGAGACGCTTTCCACGGAGGACGGCGTCTCCGTCGAGGTGATCGATCTGCGGACACTTCTTCCCCTCGACGACGAGGCGATCGTGGAGAGCGTGAAGAAGACGGGCCGCCTGCTCGTCGTTCACGAGGACACGAGGACGGGTGGAATCGCCGGTGAGATCGCGATCCGAGTGAACGAAAAGGCGTTCGAGTGGCTGGACGCCCCGATCCTGCGGGTAACGGCGATCGACGCGCCGGTGCCTTACTCAGGCTCGTTGGAAGATTACTTTCTACCGCAGACCGAGGACGTCGTCACGGCGACGCGGTATCTTGCTGCATACTAACAACGCGGAGTGATCGAGCGTGGCTCGAATTGAAGTCCCGATGCCCCAGATGGGTGAGTCCATCGCCGAGGGTACTGTCTCCCAGTGGCTGAAGCAGGTCGGAGACGCCGTCGAGCGTGACGAGCCCATTCTGGAGATCTCGACAGACAAGGTAGATGCGGAGATCCCCGCACCGTCTTCGGGTACGCTCGTAGAGATTGCGGTTCAGGAAGGCGAGACCGTGGAAGTAGGCACGATCGTCGCGTTCATCGATACCGAGGCGGGTGTGCCCGTCGCGGCTCCGGCTCCGCCCGTCGAGGCACCGGCGGCGGTGGCCTCACCGGCTCCGGCACCAGAACCGGCGGTGTCGGCACCCGTCGCCGAGGTGGCTCCACCCGCAGCACCTGGTACGGTGGAGGAGCGTCTGCGCACTCGGTCCACGCCCGTCGTCCGGAAGATCGCCGAAGAGCATGGTCTGGATATCGAGGCGATCGCGGGGACCGGTCACGCCGGCCGCGTGACCAAGCAGGACATCCTGGACTTCATTTCGGCCGGTGGTGCCGGCTCGGCGCCGGCCGTGAGCGTCGCATCTGTGCCTGCTGCGGCCCCGAAACCGGCAGCTCCGGTCGCGACCTCGGCTCCGTCCGACTTGTGGACGACCTTCTACAAGGAGGTCCAACATCCGGAGTACCCGGTGCGCGCGGCCGACAGTGTCGAGCCGATGGACAAGATCCGGCGTCTCACTGCGGAGCACATGGTGCTGGCCAAGCGAGTCGCGCCTCACGTGCACTCCTTCATCGAGGTCGACTTCTCGTCCGTCGATCAGGTGCGAACGGCCAGCAAGGCTCGATGGGCGGCTCAGGGCGCCCGCGTCAGCTACACCGCGTTCGTCGCTTGGGCTGTATCACGCGTGCTCCACGAGTTCCCGACCGTGAATTCCACGGTATCCGGCAACAACGTGGTCTATCGGGGCAACGTGAACCTGGGCATGGCCGTCGATCTGGATCCCGGGCTCATCGTCCCGGTCGTGCACGATGCGGACCACCTCGGATTGGTCGGCATCGGCAACAAGATCGTCGACCTCGCGACCCGAGCGCGTGACCGGAAGCTGATGCCCGACGAGATCCAGGGTGCGACGTTCACGATTACGAACCCGGGTGTTCTCGGCACGCTCGTGGGTCTTCCGATCATCCCGAAGGGCACATCGGCGATTCTGGGACTGGGTGCGATCGAGAAGCGCGTGGTCGTGATCACGGATCAGGACACGGGGACGGACTCGATGGCCATTCGCAAGCGGTGTCTCTTCTCGCTCGGTTACGACCACCGGATCGTGGACGGCGCAGATGCCGCCCGCTTCCTGGCACGCCTCAAGGAGATGCTGGAGACCTTCCCCGGGGACGCATGATCCCCCCGGAGGGCCCACGCACGTTACGGGTCCTCGAACCCGGACTGGTCCCCTATGCGGAGGGGCTCCAGCTCCAGTCGAAGCTGGTGGCCGAGCGCAGAGAGGGCGTCGTACCCGATACCCTGATCATGCTGGAACACCCGCACGTGATCACGATGGGTTCGAGCACCGATCCGGCCCACGTGCTCGCGACCGATGCGGAACGCGAGCGGCTCGGGATCGAGCTCTACGAGGCAGGGAGGGGTGGGGACGTGACCTATCACGGGCCCGGCCAGCTGGTCGCCTATCCCATTCTCGATCTGAAGCCGGACCGAAAGGACCTGCATCGCTACCTCCGGGACCTGGAGACGGTCCTGTTGAGGGTCGCGGAGGAGTTCGGAGTCTCCGCGACCCGAAGTGACTCCGGGACCGGAATCTGGACAGCGACCGGCAAACTCGCCGCGATCGGCGTCCGGGTTTCATCAGGGTGGATCACGTCGCACGGAATCGCCCTGAACGTCGACGCGGACCTCTCGTACTTCCAGACGATCATCCCGTGCGGTATCCCCGACCGGGGAATCACGTCATTCGAGGCCGAGCTCGGGAGCGCTCCAGAGATGCGAGATGTGCGGAGATCGTTCCTGGAGCACTTCTCAGCGGTCTTCGAGCGCGATATTCCTGTCGCCTAGAAAACACTCCAGGCCCTGATTCCGAGGCGTAATCGTCGAGCAATCAGCTCGGGTTTTTCAAGTTCTGAATGGTACGATCCGCCCCTCTACTGCTTCATCGGCCGAATGAGTCAGATGTTTACAGGGGACCCCGAACAGACCTCGAAAAAACATATGTAGTGAGTCGTAAAGAGTTGCAGGGGAGGCTTTTACGCCGTCTGGCTCACTTCAATACGCGTATGTTTGTCTTGCCCTTGCAGGGGGCGTTGTGACCCTGTATCTATCCGGCGCGTTTCAGATGCGGCTCATCGAGATCGATGACGATGGTCATCCCTCAAATATGAATCTGAAACGTGAGTCATCGAGCGTGACGGCGCGGTGATGACATGGCGAACCAGGGCTTGGGAAACCTGGGGAGCCCGACGGGGGAGGTCGCTGGCCCCCGCCGAGAACGCCCCAACGGAAAGAGCTCGGGGCACCTCCAGTCGCGGACCGTGCGAACTACGGAGGGAAGGGAGACTGGCCCAGCCGCCTTCACGAAGGCGGACCCAAGCATGGGCCGAGACCCCGCCAGCGCAGTCGGGTGACTGGACAGGGCACGTGAGCCCCGCCACAGACCCGCGAGTAGAGGCGGCCCAGGTTGCAGCTTGCTGCGGCGTGGGCCGCTTCGCTTATGGGGGTATCCGACCTTCGTCACCGACCTTGAGTCGGTCCGGATCGAGGGCCCTTTTCGCCTGACCTGACGACGTGGCGGGCGCTGTATTCACCCCGTTGGCGCTCGGGTTGACCCGACCCGCCAGGCCGGTAGCTTTTGCCCGGATCGGTACGCGTGGACCTTGATCGAGGAAATCCCCTGGACAGCACCGCATACCTCCTGCTGGAAGATGGCCGTCGGTTCGACGGCGTGATGATGGGCGCCGCAGATCTCGCGTTTGGGGAGGTCGTCTTCAACACGTCGATGACCGGATACCAGGAGATCCTCACGGACCCGTCGTACACCGGTCAGCTCGTGACGATGACGTATCCGTTGATCGGGAACTACGGCGTCAATTCCGAGGATCGCGAATCGCCCGTACCGCAAGTTTCCGGCTTCATCGTCCGAGAGGCGTCACGGATTCACTCGAACTGGCGGTCCGAGGGTGGCCTGGATGAGTATCTCCGGGACAACGGGATTACCTGCATTGCCGACGTCGACACGCGCGCGCTTACCCGTCACATCCGCTCCGAAGGGGCGATGCGGGGAGCGATCGCACCGATCGGCGCGGACGAGAAGGATGTCCTCGGCCGGATCCTCGAACAGCCGCTCATGGAGGGTCTCGATCTGGCGTGCGGCGTGTCGACCGATGAGCCGTATGATGTGCCGGCCGTCGGGGAAGCTCGCTTCCGGGTCCTGGCCTACGACTTCGGTGTGAAGGCGCACTCTCCGAAGCTGCTGGCGGAACGCGGGTGCGACGTGACGGTCATTCCGGCCGAAACGCCCGTGGACGAGATCCTGTCCAACCCGCCGGACGGGTTGTTCGTCTCGAACGGTCCGGGGGATCCGGCGGCCGTGGAACAGGCCGAGGAGGCGATCCTGGGGCTGGCCAAGGCCAATATCCCCGTATTCGGGATCTGCCTCGGTCATCAGCTCATCTGCAGAGCGTTTGGCGCGAGAACGTTCAAGCTCCCGTTTGGTCATCACGGCGGGAATCACCCCGTGAAGAATCTAGAGAACGGCACCGTCGAGATCACTTCGCAGAACCACGGCTTCGCGGTAGAGGGTGGCCAGGGTGATGACATTCCCGGAGCTCCGGGACTTCGCCTCACCCACGTGAACCTCTACGACGGCACTGTCGAGGGAGTGGAACACCGTGAGCTCCCGGTGATCTCCGTGCAATACCACCCGGAGTCCGCGCCGGGCCCGCATGACAGCCGCTACCTGTTCGACCGGTTCCTGACGATGATGGAGGAGCGCGCGGGCGATTGAGCGCCTTATGCGCGTGCCCGCAAGTCTCTCTGCCGCAACGACTCCCGGTGACCTTGCGGCCCTCGTCAGGGCTCGTTACCGTCCGTGCCCACTCCTTGGATGTGCTCAGAGAAACGGCTCTCTGGAGGCGAAATGACGAAGGCAGACTTGGTCGAACAGGTGGCCGAAGCCATCGGTCCCGGTATCACCAAGAAGGACTGCGCGCTCGTCGTGGACGGTTTCCTCAATTCGGTGAAGTTGGCACTCGCCAATGGCGAGAACATCGAGATCAGGGGATTCGGAACGTTCAAGGTCCGTAAGCGGAAGACACGTATGGCGCGGAACCCGAGAACGGGTGACGCTGTCGAAGTCCCTTCGCGTTCGGTGCCCGTCTTCAAGCCCTCGAAGCACCTGCGCACGCGGGTCGAACGCCTCGACGAAGTCGGTTTCTGACGCCCCTTCTCGATGAGCTCCAGCCGCTCGTTTAACGCTGGAACCCGCCAAGCGTCTACTGTTCAGTGAAGCTTGACGAACGGCCTGAAGCGGGACCCTCGGATGCAGAGCTGGTCCAGCGGGCCCGATCCGGAGACGATGATGCGATGAGCGCTCTCGTGATGCGCCATCAAGCCGCAGCATTCCGTGCCGCTCTGTCGATGACGAGAGACGAAGACACGGCCCAGGACGTCGTACAGGACGCATTCCTCAAGGCGTTCAGGGGGCTGAAGACGTTTCGCGGAGATGCGTCGTTCCGAACCTGGCTGCTGACCATCACCGCCAACGAGGCACGAGGAGCGTTGCGCCGGAGTGGGCGTCGGCGGGAGACGTCCCTGGACGACGCCGGACCGGTTCGATCGGAGGAAGCGAGTCCGGCCGAGGCGGCCGTTACGAGCGAGGAGTCGGCGCGTGCGAGAAGAATGTTGGACGAATTGCCCGAGAAGCAGCGGATGTCGGTCTCTCTTCGAATCGACGAAGGCTTGAGTTTCCGCGAAATCGGTGAGGTGATCGGGTCGAGCGAGGGTGCCGCTCGGGTGAACTACTTTCACGGCATCCGGAGGTTGAGGGAGCTGATGCAATGAACGAGCTGGACTGCGGTTCCGTCCGAGAATCGATCCCGGGCTTCGTCGCGGATGGACGGGTCGCCGCCGACGCCGCCAAAGTCGAAGGCCATGTGAGCGCATGTAGCGAATGCAGGGCCGAACTCGAGTTGGCAAAGATGCTGTTCTCGAGCCGCGCGGAAGTGCCTGAAGGACTGGCCGAGCGGATAGTTTCGGCCGTCCGAAGGGATCGGCAGGCGCTGGTGCGTCCATGGTGGGGAGTGTCCGCTGCTGCCGTTGCGGCCCTCGCCCTCGGAATCGGCATCGTGTCCGAGCCGTCCGCTACTTTCGATGGGGAGGTGCCCGACTTCGCCTACGAAGTGGAGGAAGGCGATTTGTGGTTGAGCGACGACGGCCTTCTGGCAGGCGCCCCGTCGTTCGACGATCTCTCCGACGAGGCTCTTCTCGAACTTCTGAACGAGCTTGCTTCGGGCGGAACGGCAGGGGGTGCGGCATGATCAAGCAAAGACTGAGGTCCAGGCCAAGCGGTCGGCTCTTGCTGGCAGGCATCGTGTTGGGCCTTGTCGCTGCCGCTCCGGTCGAGGCACAGCGCGGCAGCAGCGGTCGGCGTGGCGGGGGTGAACAGGATCGCGCGGAGCTGGAACAGAGGGTGCGAATGCAGATGGGGCGGATGATGGAGCGTCGTCTTGGCCTCACTCAGGAGCAGGCGACTGCCCTTTCGGATGTCGTGCAGGGTTTCGATGAGCGCCGTCGCGAAATGAGGCGCTCCGAACAGGCCGCTCGACGGCGGGTCGAGGCGCTGTTGCTCGAGGGCGGTGAGGACGACACAGAAGCCCGGGAGTTGTTGGCGCGAATGGCCGATCTGCGCCAGCAGGAGGCCGCACTGTTCGCCGAAGAGCAGGAGGCGCTCCTCGATGTGATCACGCCAATACAGGTCCTCCAGATGCAGGCTCTGCGTGAGCAGATCGGGCAACGGATCCGCGCGCTTCGAGGTCGCGGTGGTGGGCAGGGACGGGGTCAGCGCGGTGGTTCCGACGGTCGCGGTGAAATCCGTGGCGCGGCACCGGGCGGCGGCGGAGCGGGGCACTCTGGCCGTGATGGCCCGATGTGGCGGAGCGACGTGGAACGTTGACGACCGGGGCGGGGTCGTTCTATCTCTGTCTTCTGGCCACACCTCAGGCCTGACCTTCCTCGACGGGCTACCTCGATCCGTGTCTCTTTCCGTCAACACCCTCTTCTTCGCTGCATACCGGGACCTTCTCGGTACGGCTTCACTCGAGGTCGAGGTCGCGGATGGCGCTACGGTAGCGGATCTGGTTGAGGCGCTCCGGAGCCGTGGTGCGCCCTTCGACGCGCTCCCGGCCGAGCCGGCGGTTGCGGTGAACCGCGTCTACGCCTTTTCCGATGAGCCCCTGGGTGCCGGTGACGAAGTCGCCTTCATCCCGCCGGTCGCGGGTGGCTGACCGATGATCCGGACGTCCGTGGGCCCCGAAGCGATCGATCCGGCCGAGGTGCTCGACTCGATTGGCACAGACGAGGACGGGGCGGCGGTCCTCTTCCTGGGCATCGTGCGAAACCATGCGGATGGGCGTCATGTCACCGGCATGCACTACGACGCCTACGTGGAGATGGCAGGGCCGGTTCTGGAAGAGATAGCGTCAGAAGCAGCAGAGCGACTCGGTACAGATCGACTCACCGTGGTGCACCGGACGGGAGAACTCGCCATCGGTGACGTTTCCGTGGCGATCGCCGTTTCGAGTCCTCATCGGGCCGAGAGCTTCGAAGCGTCCCGCTTCGTGATCGAGGAGATCAAGAAGCGGCTTCCCGTGTGGAAGAAGGAGCGGTATGTGAACGGGGATGCGGCGTGGGTCGAAGGTGAGATCCCACCCGGATCCGGTGCCGTGGCTGAGGGCCGGCCATGATCGATCAATTCGGCCGGCGTGTGGAGTATCTCAGGGTATCGGTCACCGACAAGTGCAACCTGCGCTGCGTCTACTGCATGCCGATGGAGGGGCTGCCGTGGCTGAAACGTGAGGAATTGCTCAGCTACGAGGAGATCGAGAAGATCGTGCGGACCATGGCCGGCATGGGTCTGCGACGGGTCCGTATCACGGGGGGCGAGCCCCTGGTGCGGAGGGATCTCCCCGAGCTGGTCAGCATGTTGTCCGCGGTGCCGGAGATCGAAGATCTGTCCATCTCGACGAATGCCGTTCTTCTCGAGGAGCATGCGGATGCCCTTCGATCAGCGGGGGCGCATCGTCTCAACGTGTCGCTGGACTCCCTGCGGGAAGATCGCGTAGACGAGATCTCACGACGGCCCGGGTCCTTTCCCAAGATCATGGCGGGGCTCGACGCAGCGGAGAGGGTCGGCTTTGCGCCGATCAAAATCAACGTCGTTCTGATCAGAGGGCAGAACGACGACGAGGTTGCGGACTTCGCTGAAATCACGCGCGAGCGCCCGTGGCACATCCGCTTTATCGAGTTGATGCCAACGGGGGCCAACCTCGACCTGAGCGAGAATCAGTTCGTCTCGTGCACCGAAGCCCTGACCACGCTGGAGAAGATCGACGCTCTGGAGCCTGTGGCCGGCCCGCTCGGCAACGGACCCGCCCGCTACTATCGCTTCCCCGGAGCCATCGGGACCGTGGGTGTCATTACGCCCATGAGTCATGACTACTGCGAGACATGCAATCGCATGCGGCTGACCGCCGACGGGCAGCTACGTCCGTGCCTGTTCGGGTCCATTCAGACCAATCTCCGAGACCCACTCCGGGCGGGTGAGGACCTGGTCCCGCACATCGCCGAGACGCTGCGAATCAAGCCGGAAAGGCACTACCTGATCCAGGGCAGCAGCGAGGGTTCCGGAGGGCTGGTCGCGCTCTCCCAGACGGGCGGGTAGACCTCTCCGAAAGCGGCGTTATACTCCTGCAGGGCCCCCGGCAAAGAGGCCCTTCGGCGCGCGGTCCGGACGAATTCGAATCGCCCCGAATTTCATTTCTGAACCCTGCCGCGGAGCGGACGTTTTCAAATGAGCGCCAAGAAGATCACCGTCGTAGGCGCGGGCCATGTGGGTGCTACGTGCTCGCAGCTGCTCGCTCAAAAAGAGCTGGCCAAGGAAGTCATCCTCGTCGATATCGCGGACGGGATTCCGCAGGGCAAAGGCCTCGACCAATGGGAGAGCGCTCCCATCGAGGGCTTCGATTCGCGGGTCTACGGCTCGAACGGGTACGACTCCTCGGAGGGAGCCGAGATCTTCATCGTCACGGCTGGGATCGCACGTAAGCCGGGCATGAGTCGCGACGACCTCCTCAAGACCAACGCAGGCGTCATTCGTTCGGTCTGTAACGAGATCAAGCGGGTCGCGCCCGACTCCATCATCATCATGGTCACGAACCCGCTCGACGTGATGGCACAGGTTGCCATCGAGACCTCGGGCTTCCCACGCGAACGGGTCATCGGGATGGCCGGTGTGCTCGACACGGCGCGGTACCGCTCGTTCATCGCGCTCGAGCTCGACGTCTCGATCGAGGACGTGCAGGCGCTCGTGCTCGGTGGTCACGGGGACACGATGGTTCCCCTCGCGAGCTACACCTCGGTCAGTGGGATCCCGCTGAGTCAGCTCATGGCTCAGGACCGGATCGATGCGCTCGTAGAGCGGACCCGGAAGGGCGGGGGCGAGATCGTGGCCTTCCTCAAGACCGGAAGCGCCTACTACGCGCCCGCCGCCGCCGCCGTCCAGATGGCCGAAGCGATCGTGAAGGACAAGCGCCGGATCCTGCCCTGCGCGGCGTGGCTCCAGGGCGAGTACGGCTTCAACGACCTGTACCTGGGCGTCCCGTGCCTGCTGGGTGAGAACGGACTGGAGAGGATCATCGAGGTCGAACTCGACGAGACCGAACAGGCTGCTCTAGCGGCCAGCGCCGAGCACGTACGATCCACCGTAGCCGCATTGAAGGCGATCGAGGACTAGGGGGTCGAACATTGACCGTCACGCGCCTCGAACGCACCCTTCGCACATGATCGATTTTGCCGGCCACGCGAACCTGAATTCGAATCGCAATCCCTGCCGGGGTTGCGGTGATGGTCTCGTGTAGCTGAGCGATCAGCATGACGAACCGGCCGCGACCCCTCCCAAGGGGTCGCGGCCGTTTTCGTTTGATGGGGTGTAGCTCAATTGGCAGAGCGCCTGGCTGTTACCCAGGAGGTTGGTGGTTCGAGTCCACCCGCCCCAGTACCGACTCCCTATCGCGGCCGTGAAAACAGAGCCGGGTTCAGCGTCGGGTTGAGTTCGAAGTCGTGCGTATGGAGCACCTTCGTGAGTTGGCCGGCCTCGTTGTAGTGCACACGGCGGCCGACGAACGTGTATCCGTCCACGGTCCGGATGTCCTCGAAGCGGAGGTAGTTCCAGTTCGTTTTCCCTTCCTCCATGTACGCGACCTGAACGGGCCACGTCTTTCCGTCTTCGAACCAGTACTGCCACGTGTCCCCGTCGTGGAGTCCGACGCCTTCTCCGAAGCTGACCCCGACCACGTGGCGACCGTCGTCATCGACGCCTCGATGGTGAAGGTTCACGCCGTCGTCGCGGAGCTTGAACGGGAGGCTGATCCAGTACTGGACGTCGCCCGAGACGTACTGGACCTCGTCGTAGTCCTTGTCCCCGGGGGCGAGGGCGGCGCCGTTCATTGCTGCCCACACTTCCTCTCCGTTCCACGCCTGCTGAATGAAGTCGTCGTCCTCCCAGCGTTCGATACGGCTCACCTCTCCTCGCTCGGTCCTCGCGATCGCGACGTAACGAGGCCGGGTCCTCCGGAGGCGGCCCGTCTCCGTGTCGTAGATCTCCGTCGTGATCGTGAAGCGGGCGGATTCGAGGGGCCAATACGCCTCCATCCCTCCCAGGGCATCGATCCAGTTTCCGACGAGTTGCTCGGCGAGCTCGTCGGACTGGGGCAGCGGCGTGCTCGACGCGGGGACGGTACACGCGAACAGCAGGGCGAGCGCCGTAGCGAAGGAAGAAGGCCATCGTGACGCTCGGGGTATTCCACTCATCAACGTCTTGCTCCAGCT
>JBDGVT010000002.1:0-47166 GCA_039585495.1 Gemmatimonadota bacterium
TTCGACCTCAAGCCGTCGGCCTTCTTCGAGCGGAGCCCGGCCATCGATCTACCCGGGAGGTAGGCCGGTCCAGGGGGGCGTCCGCCCGGCGAGCCGTCGCGGCGGACGCCCCCTCGGATGTTCTCGGGCGTCCCGGTCCTACTCCAAGCCGGAGCTCTCGACCCCGGTCCACCCGGCGCGGCGTAGGGCCCGGATCCTGCGTTCCCGTCAGACGCCCGGGGCCGCGCGATGGAGGAGAAATCCGCACCGCACTCTCACCATCCCACCCGCGTCCAAAAATTCACGATCCCACAGCTCCCCGCGGTGAAGCCCTGCTGCACCCGCTGAGCCATCGTGCCATTCAGTCGGGGGACTCCGCGCCATTGAACAGTTGTTGGGCGGCGCTGCGGATGCTCGAGGGCGCGCGGGTTCGCCTCCCGCCCTACATACAAAAAGACCCCGGGGCAAAGCCCCGGGGCCTACTAAGTGGAGGCGGCGGGAGTGACGTCGGCCCTCGGCCGCCGTCGGCTCCTCGGTAGGCACCCCTGCTCTACGAAAACCATTCCTGCTCGTCGGCTCAAACCCGCGTGGCGCCCTCTTCGAGGGCGCGCGGGTTCGCCTCCCGCCGCTACATACAAAAAGACCCCGGGGCAAAGCCCCGGGGCCTACTAAGTGGAGGCGGCGGGAGTCGAACCCGCGTCCGCATCTGTTTCCTGTAGAGCCGCTACGTGCGTAGATCGCTGTAGATCTCACCGCGGTCGGCCAGTGATCAACCGGGTCCGCAGCCAGCCACCTAATGTCTCATCCCCTGACCCGGTGGCATGACCAGGGGACCAGCCCGAATTATCGACGCTTACAGGGACCGCCTCGGACAGGCAATCCAGGAAGCGGACCACTAAGGAAGAACCTTAAGCGGCCAGTGCCATATCAGTGTTGGCAATTGAAAATTTTCCCGAATTTTAACGAGGATCGAGACCTCGGCACGCTGCTCCACGTTCACCAAACACGTCGAAACCGAGACGCCCCCGATGAGACGAAGGACGCTGTGTGCGCCCCCTCTCGTGGAATTCTGTCAAACATCCGTTACTAACTCTACACGAATCGAGCCTGCCCGGTCCACGGTGGCAGACGAATCAGCTAGACCAGGACGTCTGCCAGGTACTCCGACTGATATCCCCGGAGAAGCCGCTCCACGTCCTCGAGCGTGGTGGATTGATATAGCTCGGTGCGGAGTCTACGCCCATCGGGGAGACCCTTCGTATACCAACCGAGGTGCTTCCTGAAATCGATGATGGCACGCTCCCGGTTGCCCTCGAAGACCAGCGCGTTGTGAGCATGCTCCAGACATATGGCGAATCGTTCGGACACATCCGGGTCCTCCGGAATCGGCTGACCATCCAGCGCGGCCCGCGCCTGTTTGAAGATCCACGGGTCACCATGTGAGCCACGCGCAATCATGATCGCGGCGCACCCGGTCTCGTCCCGCATACGTCGGGCATCGTCCCCAGTCGTGATGTCTCCGTTCCCAATCACGGGGATCTGGACCGCGTCGACGAGGTCCGCGATCTCGGACCAGCGCGCTGAACCGGAGTACATATCCGCCCGCGTCCTGGGGTGCAGGCATATCGCCTGCGCGCCAGCCTGCTCACACCTGAGGCCGATTCCCACGGGATCGCGCGTGCTCTCGTTGAACCCGCTGCGGATCTTCACCGTCGTCGGAAGTGCGGTGGCGTCGTCGACCGCCCGGATGATGACATCGACGAGATCGAGGTCTCGCAGACACCCGGACCCTCCGTTTCTCTTCACGACCTTCTTCACGGGACAGCCGAAGTTGATGTCGATGAAGTCCGGACCGTACGTCTCCGAGACGAAGGCGGCTGCATCTCCCATCATCGACGGATCAGCTCCGAAGATCTGGATTCCGATCGGACGCTCGACCTCGTCGAACCGAAGGTATTCCCGGGATCGCCTGCTGTTCATCACGATCCCTGCGGCGCTCACGAACTCGCTCACGAGCACGTCCGCACCAAATCGACGGCAGATCCGGCGAAACGGCGATTCACTCACTCCCGCCTGAGGCGCGAGGTAAAGCGGCGTGCGCTCTGACTCGAGAAGTTGGATGAGATCAGTCGACATGAGGAGAAGCTAGTTCCTGCCCGGAATCGGTTGAAGATATCGCCCGCCGAGGGGTGCCTCGAAGGGACCGCATTGGGTATTGTCCGTGCGCCGATTCGAACGACCGGAAGACTGAGCCGGAGGCGATGAAATGAGGCTGCGGGAACTCTTCACGGAAGATGTCGTTAAGCTCGATCTCAAGTCCGAAACCAAAGACGACCTTTTGCAAGAAATGGTCGCGCTGCTGGCCCTGGATCCCAAGTCAGAAGCGACGCTGTACAAGACGCTGAAGCGACGCGAGAACCTGGGTTCCACCGGAATCGGCAAAGGCATCGCAATTCCACATTGCAGATCGCTCGTCGTGAGTCGATTGCGGCTGGCGTACGGCCGCAAGACTCCCGGCCTGGACTTCAACGCGATCGATGGGGCGCCGGTACGAAACATCTTCCTTATCATCGCTCCCCCCCTCGAAGTCTCCAATCAATACCTCCCGGTTCTCGGCAAGATCGCGCAGTTCGCCAAGGATGCAGATGTCCCGGGGCGCCTCTCGGAGCTGGACTCCATCGAGGGGTTCCTCGAACTCCTCAACGAGAAGGCCCCATAGCCGAGGCAGAGACAAAAAAAGCCGCACCCGAACGGGGCGCGGCAGCATCCTGCGAGCGTCACGCTCCTATCGCTACTTCATCACATACATCTTCCGCGTGGCGAATTGGCCGTTGACGGTCATCTGCAGCAGATAGATACCCGACGCGACCTGACGGCCCATCTGATCGGTACCGTCCCAGAAAGCCTGGTACCGGCCCGGCTGCAGGTACTCGAGTTGATCGACTTCCACTCCCTCTCCGGACGTGTGCCCGAGCGCCACCGGGCTAGCCACGAATTGAGCGAGGACGTTGAAGATACGTACCGACACGACCGCAGGACGCCCGTCCACGAACAACTCCTCACCAAGGGTGAAAGGAATCGTCGTCTCCGGGTTGAACGGGTTCGGATAATTCTGTTCGAGTAGAAATCCGTTCTCCGGCCTGGACTGACCGCCTCGACCGGTCGTCTGGGCGGAAACGAGGTCGGCGGAGCAGAACAAAGCGAGGAAGACGGACAAGACGCCAATCATGCGTCTCATCTGGACCTCCGCACAACTTGAGATTGTGCTGTAGCTAAGCGTCAATCGCGCTCCATGTGTGATTGCCGGTGGGCACTCGTGCCTGTTGGATAGTACGGCTTTCCCTGAGAGGCGGTCAAGCTCCCGCCGGACCTGATATTGCGTGGAGTCGCACGTCCTGAGGCTTGCTACACCAAGGCGCCGATTTCGTTGCCAAAACCCGACTGACGGTGGGGTCGCTCAGATTCGATTCGGGACGTCCCGTCCGGATTCGGTACGGATCGTTGTCCCCTGGCCATCGAGGTAGTTGAGCAGCGGTATCAGGTGCTTACGCGTGACCGGAAGCGCCTCTCTAAAGTCTGCAGGGCCGAGTCCCGTCCGCCCGGCGAGAGTGTCGCGGACCCGTTCATCCGCCTCTGCGAGCGTCTGGGCACCGACGTAGTAGCCGTCCGCGACCTGACGCACCGTGCCGAGGCTCTCCAGACGCCTGAGAAGAGACCAGAAATCTGATCGCAAGCGCATTTCTTCTGGTAACTCCTCGACGAGGGGCGCCGCGAGACCATCGGCGGTAAGCACGCGAATCAGTTCCTCAGAGGCTGACTCCTGATCACCCGTGAGCTTCGGCTGATGGTCGGGCCGCCTCACGCCACCTTCGAGCGATTCGACTCGACCATCCGCCACGAGTGCCGCAATCACCGCCCCAGCCAATTCCGGCGGTGCCCACCGAGGGAGGGCCGCACGCAAAGGCGCCAAGGGAATCGCAGGCCGTAGCGAATCTTCAGAATGGCCAGTGTCGACCGCGTCGAGGACCATTTTCTCTGCCTGCTCCCGCACCGAGGAACTGAACATCCGATCGCCCGCAACGAGGCTCCCGGACAGTTGGAGCGCCTCAATGGCGTCCGCCGTCAGCACTGAAGCGATTCCCAGCTGGACCGGGAGGGAAGCCCGTTTCACACCCGACCAGCCAGCCAGTCGCAGGCAGGCGGCCAAAGCCTCATCGGGTGCCCCACCCGCGATCAACACCTCCAGTGCACTTCGTACCTCCTCGTCCAGGCCCTTCCTCTTCGGAGCGTCGGCCTCCGCGACGACGCCGCCCCCGATTGTGGTGACCGGCGAGTACGCCCTGATGACAAATCGATCACCCACACGGGCCACGAGTGGCTTCTCGAGCCGGATTTGAACCCATCCACTCTGCCCAGGCGTCAGGGGCCCTGACTCGAGCAGGACACAACGGGCGAGGACCTCGGCAGTACCGTGGTGGACATGCACGCGCTGATTGTGTTCGAGATTCCAGCCTGCATCGGCAAGCATCCGCACCTTGGTGGTGAGCATCCACGTCGCATTCCACACAGGAGACGTGACCAGCGTCGCACCCCGGGACACCACCTCCCGGTCCGCGCCGTCTCCTGTCAGTGCGACGGCCGTTCGATCACCCGCCTTCGCTGATTCCGTCACCCGCTCATGGACCTGCAGGCTCCGGATACGACCATCCAGATCGTCCGGGAGAATTCGCACCCGATCACCGATCGCGAGCGAGCCGCTCCATAGTGTGCCGGTGACCACGGTCCCCGTTCCCTGGATGGTGAAGACTCGATCGAGGGGGAGCCGCACGAGGTCCTCCGACTCGAGACGCCGCACCCGTTCGGCCGCGCTCGAGAGCGCTTCGAGCAAGGTGTCCAGACCGGTGCCGTCGTGAGCGGACGTCGGGATCCGAGGGGCTGCGGCATAGGGTGTGGTGGCCAGCGTTTCCGCGACCTCCGCATCCACGAGCTCGAGCCATTCGTCTTCGACCGCGTCCGATTTGGTAAGCGCGACGACGAGCTCGGGCACCCCCAGAAGTTCAACGATCGCAAGGTGCTCGCGGGTCTGGGGCATGACGCCTTCATCCGCTGCCACGACTAGGAGCACGATGTCCATCCCGGCGGCACCTGCGACCATGGCGCGCACGAAGGCCTCGTGTCCTGGGACGTCGACCACTCCGAAGTGCGGTCGCCCCTCGGATGCGAGTTCGGCAAAGCCCAACTCGATGGTGATACCGCGAGCCTTCTCTTCCTTGAGCCGATCCGTGTCGGTCCCGGTCAGCGCCCGGACGAGCGCCGTCTTCCCGTGGTCGATGTGCCCGGCCGTACCGAGGACGACGCTAGACAACCGTGACCTCCTGCTCCGGGGGAAGCACACTCCCCAGGAAGCGGAGTGACTTCAGTGGCTTCGATACGACATGGTAGGCGACGAAGTCGGATACGAGTCCGAGATGCTGGCGGCTGCGCCTCAATCCCTCGGGAGCCCGCCCCAGGAGCATATTTGCCAGCTGGCCTCTCGCCACCGGACCTATGCGCGGCCCCGCGCCGTCCTCTCCGCACACCGAACACCGGACACCTCCCGCCGAGAAGTCGAAGCGACCGATCTCTTCGGGCTCCAATTCTGTGTCGCATCGAACACAGGGGTCGAGTTGAGGGGCGAATCCGAACGCCTCGGTCACGGCCCAGAGACCCGTCAGTACTCGCCCGGGAAGCTCGTCGACCGGTGCCTCAACGAGCGCGTCCAAGGCTGCCTCGAGGGCCGTGAACAACCCTGGATGTGGGTCCTGTTGGGTATGTGCCAGAACCAGTTCCGCCGCGGCGGACGCCCCTGCGAACCGCAGAACCTGCCCCCCCAAACCCTCGCGGAGCCGGGTACAGGCGAAATCCTTCATCGTGTGGAGGTCACGGTTGGGCTTCACGTATGCCGTGAGCTCACCCGACGCGAAGCTGGAAACCACGGTGGCGCCCTTACCGCTGCGACCGCGTACGCCCTTGGCCATCACGCTGAGCATGCCGTGATCCCGAGTGTAGAATCTCAGAATCCGACTCGAGTCACCGTAGTCATGAGCCCGCAGGACGATCGCAGGGGTGGTGACCGGTGCCATGTCAGGACGCCGCTCGGATTCGTGCAAGCAATGAGGCGCGACGGCGCTGGTATGCGCGGCGCTCGTCCGGTGTCCCCGGGCCCGCCTCGAACTCCTGGTCGAGCCGAGCGACCTGCACGAGAAGCGACTGGCGGTCTTCGACGACCGTTTCCGTACCCGAGAGAACGGGCGCACGAAGGGCGACCAGCCCCCCCAGCGCGAGTGTCATCGCCAGAATCACGGCAACCCAGTGAACCGGAGGTGGGCCGACTTCTTCCGTGACCAGAATGCGTACCATCGGCGCGGAGACATCGCTGCCCGAAAAACGCATATAGGTGGAGCCTGCCTCCAACTCCACCCGGTCCGACGAGTCCAGACCTTCGACTTCGAGGGGAGGCGCCGGTTCCCTGACGAGCACATCGAATGTCTCCGGGGTGCCGACGTTGGGGATGGCGATCGCCACGGAGTCCATCCGGTATCGAACTACGAACAGGCGCTCGCCGGGCGGGAGGGCGGCGCGGACCACGAGTTCACCCCCCTCGTACGAAGCCGCATCGAACGCCACCTCACCCTCGCCGGTCGTGACCTCTCTCGCGGAGGCCGGCAGAGGGTGCGCCCAGACTCGGCCACCGGGACGAGCCACGATGGTATGAGGGCTGTCGTTCCTCAATTGAAAGAGGTCGGTAACCCGCCAACCGGCCGAGTCCGGCTCGAAGAAGATACTCCTGGTCTGGAGCGGGATCACCATGCCCGACTCCGGAGCACTGAGCGTATCGTAGGCCTGGATCTCGTAGACCGAGTCGAGCTGAATCGCCGTGGTGATGGCCGGCCCGAAGTAGAGCACGCCGTGGTGCCGTACGGACGCAAAGAAGATGTCGGACCTCGCACGATCCGGCACGTTGGGAAGATCGAACGCGAAGGCGCCGTCAGAATCGACCGAGACCGAATCGAGATCCCCCTGGGTGCCGTCGCTCAGGTGGTGCAATACGACCGTGCCATCGCTCATGGGCTCACCGCCCACGAAGGCCGTGCCCTCGAGTCGTGGTGTTGCCACGATCTGCGCCCCGGCATCCATCGGCATCACGATCCCGACCAACGCGAGCAGGACAACCATAACCCGAGGCCTCATGCGCGCGGCGCGCCGCCTGCCATCATCGAATCGTTCAGGGCGTGAAACGCCCGAAGTCCTCGGGATTCAGCCGGCGAAGGTGCTCCTGGAGTTCCTCAGGACGCATCGCCACGTCGGGCCCGGGCTCTGAGAAGTCGAAGTTCATCTCTGCGCTGGATTCCTCGTCGGCTATCTCGATCGTAGCCTCCTCGAGAAGATCGTCATCGGCGAATATCCTCGCGTCCACTCTGAGGGCCACGGCGATCGAATCGGAAGGACGCGCGTCGAGCGAGATCACTTCGCCGTTTCGGCGAACGATCATCTCGGCGAAATAGGTGCTCTTCTGCACCTTCGTGATAATCACACGGTTCAGGTCGCCCCCCAGCCCCTTGAGGAGCGAACACAGCAGATCGTGCGTAAACGGTCGAGGTACCGGCATCTCCGCCAACTGCATCGCGATCGCGCTGGCCTCAGCGGGTCCGATCCAGATCGGCAGCACGCGTTCTCCCTCGACCTCCTGGAGAATCACGACCGGAGTGTTCGTGGTTCGATCCAACGCCAGACTTTGGACCCTGACCTCGACCAACACGTGGAGAGGACCTCCCGACGAGATGGAAACGACCGGGGATCACCCCCGCGCACTCCACCAATACTCCGCAGCGACGCCCGGGTTCTACCCTGGAGTCGAAATCTGTCTCGGAGCTTCGATCAGCCCCCGACGGCAGTCTTGAGGTCGTCGACACGGTCGGTCAGCTCCCACGGGAAGAACTGGACCTTTTCCGAGCCCCCCGCATCCGGGACACGCATTTCAGGAGCCCGCCCGAAGTGTCCGTACGCGGCCGTTGGCGTGTAGATCGCGTTGCGCAGTCCGAGCCGTTCGATGATGGAGCCGGGACGGAAGTCGAAGACCTCCTCGACAGCGCGTGACAACTCGTCCTCCGATGCCTCACTCGTCCCAAACGTACGAACGAGAACCGAGACCGGTTCGACCACGCCGATCGCGTAGGCGAGCTGGATCTCACAGCGGCGTGCGAGCCCGGCTGCGACCACGTTCTTCGCGGCCCAGCGCGAGGCATAGGCGGCGGACCGATCGACCTTGGTCGCATCCTTCCCCGAAAAGGCACCCCCACCGTGCCGCCCCACACCCCCATAGGTGTCGACGATGATCTTGCGACCGGTAAGACCGGCATCCCCGTGCGGCCCCCCAATCACGAAGCGGCCGGTCGGGTTGATGTGCAGGACGCAGTCGTTCTCGTCGTACAGGTCGGCGGGCAGGGCCGGCTTCACGACTTTCTCCGCGATCCCCGCGACGATGTCTTCCTGGCGGACATCGGGATCGTGCTGGGTGCTGACGACAACGGTGTGGATCCGCACCGGGCGATCTCCGTCGAACTCGATCGTCACCTGTGACTTTCCGTCCGGTCGCACCCAAGGCAACTCACCGCTCTTCCTTACCTGCGCGAGCCGGTGCGTGAGCGCGTGCGCGTAGTGTATCGTCGGGGGCATGAGTTCGGGTGTCTCGTCCGAGGCGTAGCCGAACATCATGCCCTGGTCCCCCGCCCCGCCCGTGTCGACACCCATCGCGATGTCCGGCGACTGCTGGTCCAAGCTCGTAAGCACCGCGCATGTCGCCGCGTCGATCCCGTAGGCCGCGTTGGTATAGCCGATGCGCTGGAGCGCGCCGCGGACGATATCCGGGAGATGCACGTAGCCCTCGGTGGTCACCTCTCCTGCGATCATGGCCAGGCCCGTCGTGACGAGGGTCTCGCAGGCCACGCGCGAAGCCGGGTCCTGCGCCAGCATGTGGTCCAGGACCGCGTCCGAAATCTGGTCGGCGATCTTGTCCGGATGACCCTCAGTGACGGATTCCGACGTGAACAGCGTGTTCGAACTCAAGAGTTTTACTCCCGACACTGGCGTGATGGATGGTTGGGCGGCCAAACGCTAATGGAATCAGTCGGGGACCGACAAGCTCCAGCGCCCCGAATAGGCCTTGAGATCCACCGAATTCCCGATCCCCTCGACGAGGCAGTTGGTGACGTCGCTGCTGGTCGGTGCGGAGAGCGCCTTCCGGGCAGCGGTCCGGGCGTCCTCGATTCGGATGTCGCGCACGAACTTCTTGATCTCGGGCAGTGACGGCCAGGCCATGGAAAGTGTAGTGATGTCTAGGCCGAGCAGGAGAAACGCCCCGAGCGGATTGGATGCCATGTCACCACATACGCTCACCTCGATTCCCGCGGCGCGTCCGACGCGGGCCACCTGGTGGAGTTGCCGCACGACCGCCGGGTGAAACGGGTTGTAGAGCTTCGCCAGTCTCGTATTGGTGCGGTCGACCGCAAGCGTGTACTGAATCAGGTCGTTGGTGCCGATGGAGAAGAAATCGCTGTATCGCGCGAGTTCGGCAGCGTCGAGCGCGGCAGCTGGCGTCTCGATCATCACCCCCAACTTGTACCCGGTGTTGTACGAGACACCCTCGCGCGTCAGCTGTGCCTCAGCCTCGTCCAGGAATTCCCGCACCTGCCGGATCTCCTCTACATCGTTAACCAGAGGCACCATAAGGCGCACATCACCATGCGCGGTGGCCCGTAGGCAGGCCCGCAACTGGGTCATGAACAGTTCCGGCTCGTCCAGGCAGACCCGGATCGCCCGCCACCCCAGGAACGGATTCTCCTCCTGGGGCATGTTGAGGAACATCGGGAACTTGTCACCGCCGAGGTCGAACGTGCGGATGTACACCGCTCCGCTGGGGAAAGACTCGGCAACGGACCGATACGCGTCGTACTGCTCTTCCTCTCCGGGCATCGCGTTTCGGCCCACAACGAGGAACTCCGTCCGAAACAGCCCGACCCCGACCGCACCATGTTCCTTCGCCCGTCCGGCCTCACCCGGCAGATCGAGGTTAGCCCTGAGCTCGACGTACTGACCGTCTGCGGTCACCGATTCGAGCGCGGCGATCAGTCCGACCTCCTCCTCCCACTCGAACAGACGTTGCTGGCGAGCCACGAAGCTACCGCGATCCTTCTCCCCTGGATCGAGCACAACGCGCCCGACCCTCCCGTCCAGCATCATCTCCTGACCCTCTTCGGCCTGGCGGGATACGTCACCGAGCCCGACCACGGTGGGCACCTCGAGGGAACGAGCGAGCATGGCCCAGTGAGCCGTCCTCGTTCCTTGATCGGTGGCGATCCCCCTCACGTGCTCGAGATCGAGTTGAACGATCAAGCTCGGAGTCAGGTTCGGGGCCACGACGATCACGTGTCCTTCCGCGACCGCCAGGTCCGCCGGGTCGTTCTGACCGAGCAGGTGGTGCAGCAACCGGATCATGAGGTCTTCGAGGTCGTTCAGTCGATCGAGAACCATCGGGTGCGATGTTCTACTCCACATCGCCCGAAGCTCGAGCATGCGGAGTTCGAAGGCGCGGGCTGCGCTAAGGCGGTTCTCACGGATGTAGCGGATCGTGCCGTCGACCACCTCCGGATCCCTCAGCATCATGATCTGTGGATCGAAGATTCGGGCCTCCACCGATCCGAGCCGGTCTTCCGTCGCGGACTTGGTCTCTGCCAACCTGTCGGCGGCCCACACCAGCGCCTCCTGGAAGCGCTCTACCTCCGAGTCGATATCGCCTTCCGTCAGCGATCGATGCGGGACGACGGGCACGCCCCACTCGAGCTTGAAAACCTTGCCTACCGCCATTCCTTCGGAGGCGGGTGAACCGTCTAGAATGATCGGCATCGTACCCCCTGGCTGGCCGGATACCCGGAGGACGGAGTCATCAAGTCTCCAGGTCCCCGAAGCCGTTGCCTACGAGTTCAGAAAGGGCGTCCACGGCGTCAGCCGCATCCTTTCCCTTAGCTGAAATCCGTACCAGGCTGCCCATTTCGGCCGCTAGCATCAGCACGCCCATGATGCTCTTCCCGTTGACCTCGAGTCCGTCTTTTTCGAGCCGGACCTCGGCGTCGAACGAGCCCGCGAGTTTCACGAGATCAGCCGCTGGACGCGCGTGCATGCCTGCGCGGTTCACAATCTCCACCGTGCGCTCCACAGCGCCGCTGTCGTTCATCGTAGCACTCCGATCACCGATAAGGTCGCGATCGTCGCAACCGTCAGAACCGCCGCGGGTCTCCATGCTTTGTGCCCTCCGAGCAGACCTGCCACGAAGCCGGCCCCCGCCAGCACCAGCCACCAAACACCCGCTTCCGCCAGGCCACCCGTGCCACCGATAACAGCCCCGACAAGCCCGCCGAGAAGGAGCACCAGAATCGGCTGTAGGCGTTTGGTCCACCCGCTCAGGTCCGCGTCCCTCAACCGCATGCCGACATCCTGACCGGCATCGAGGCCCACGCGGAAGCCCCAAGCTCTGAGTCCGAGATGACCAACATTGTAGACCACGACGAAGAACGCCGCAGATGCCCACCCGGAAAAGCCGAGCCAATACAAGGTAAGTGCACCGATCGCCACCCCGGGTAACCAGGTGGCCCACACCAGCGCGTCCCCCAGACTACCGAGCGGTCCCCTCACAGCCAACTTGAACCTCCGGATCGTCTCCTGGTCCGCGCCATCCGCTTCCAGGCGAAGAGCCGCGCCGAGCGCAACGCTCGCCAGGTACGGATGTGCGTTGAAGTGCTCCAGATGGCGAGCGACGGACGCATCCAGCTCGTCGGGGTCGGCCCCGAACATACGTTTCAGAGCTGGCAACATGGCGAACGCAAAGCCGGAACCCAGCATCGTGTGGTAGTTCCACGACCCCTGGATGAGAAACGAGCGGGCGAAGGCAGAGGCCACCGCGGTCCGCGTGAGTGCGCGCCTCAAAGCAGTCGAGTCCCGACGATGCCGAGCGCGATCCCGGTGGCGAACCACACTCGGCGCCTGCGAAAACCCCCGACATCATGGAGCAGGATTCCGGCGGAGACGCCCCCACCAACCAGGAGGAGCGCCACGGACGCTGCCCGGTCGAGCGGCCACGACCCCAGGGCTGACGGAAACACGAGCCTGCCAGCCACGACGCCTGACGCGGTTACCATCGCGGCGCGCAGGAAGTCCAACCCGATCGCGATCAGATGGGCCGTAGTGACCCGACCGCCGGCATGGGTCGCGTCACTGTGCTTGGGGACGAGGCTCGAATTGGCGTGACGCAGTACACCGATCGTAAACCCGCCCAGTTGACCCCACACGAGACCCACAGCCACCGCGAGCGGAAGCACGCCAGCTCCATCGAAAGGGGCCCCAACCGCGACGGCCACCACAGTCGCGGTCGACCCCTCCGGGAAGCGCGCCCCGCCCGTCGGAAAAGAAACGAGCAGATAGAGTTCCAGGATCCCGCCGACGGCGACACCGAGAACAGGGTTCCCCAGCACCCATCCCGTAATCGCTCCTGCGACCACCGGACGTGACACCATGAACTGACCGACCGCTGTGGAGTCCAGGCCGAAAAGACCTCCGAGAAGGCTCAATCGCAGGATTTCCATCACCCTCTCAACAGATTGGCGAGCTGGACCTTATGGGCGTCGGGAAGATCGCGCGCGCTCACCGAGACACCCTCAGCTGTCATGGCACGCAGGTCGTGCCGATCCTCGTCGGTCAAGTGCAAGTAGCTGAGCACCTCGGCTCGTCCCGGTCCGTGATGGATACCGCCCAGGTTGACCCGCTCCCCGTCGAGAAGCCGATCGGCGGCCAGTCGTCTCATCGTGCGGATATCCCCCGTCAATACGATGGTCCGCTTCGACTCGGCGCGCCACTCGGCCAACCGCTCTCGAGCCGTATCGACGGTACAGAAGTCCGCAATGGAGTCTCCCGCACCTAGTCTGTAGAGATCCTGCTCCCAGTCGCTCGAAGCCAACTCGTCATCGACGACGACGTACCGATCGGGGCGGAGGTGATGACCCCATCCGATGACTACCTGCCCATGGATGAGCCGCTCGTCTACCCGGAAGAGGACGATGGGCACTGCAGCCTTCAGCTCTTCCCGAGTGGCTGGGCGATCGCCGTGCGCCCCTTCTCGATCAACCGTTCAACGAGATCGTCCAACGGGAGTTCGTCGTGGAACACGAAATCGAGCAGCATCGGCAGATTGACACCCGACAACACGACCCGCCGGGCCTGATCCCTGCACGAAGAGAGCGCGGCCATGCCGCAGCTGCCTCTCTGCAGATCCACGAAGATGACCGCTGGCCCCGCTCCGGCCGCCGCTTCCAGCTCTTCCTTCAGCTGTGCGGGGCCCTTGCCGTCGTTGGAAAGGGGCGACAGTCCGTCAGCCGCATCACCCGCGATATGGCGCACCGCGTCGACGAGCCCGCGCGCCATCGCACCGTGAGCGACGATGACGCCTCGTACCTGGGGGTTGCTACTCATAATCCTGCTCGAGGTACTGCCGAAGCTTCTTGTCGAAATTCGCGGCGGAGTGCACGCCCGCGAACTTCAGGAGATGGTTCATCGCGACGACCTCGGAGATCACCGTGATGTTCTTACCCGGGTTCAGGGGCACGGTGACCCGAGGTACCTGCACTCCGAGCACGTCCTGATAGTCCTCCTCCAGCCCCGTCCTCGAGTAGTCCGTCTCATGATCCCACATCTCTAGGTTCACAATCACCTCGATACGCTTCTGCTGGCGGATCGCACGGACGCCGAAGAGGGCGGACACGTCGATGATGCCCACGCCCCTGATCTCCATATGATGGGCCTGTAGCTCGTGTCCTCTGCCGATCAGAACATCGTTCCCCTGTTTTCTGATGAGCACGAGGTCGTCGGCGACGAGCCGGTGCCCGCGCTCCACCAGATCGAGTACACACTCACTCTTCCCGATGCCGCTCTCGCCCATGAAGAGCAGGCCGACGCCGTAGATGCTGGCGAGCGACCCGTGTAGGCTCGTCGAGGGGGCCAGAGAAAGCTCGAGGAAGGGCTTGATGAGCTGATAGACCTCCTTCGTCGTCTTGTGCGAGCGCAGAACCGGCACCCGGTGACGGGTCGCGGCCTCGAGCATGTAGGGCGGGACAACCTGACCCTTCGAGATGAACACGGCCGGCACGTCGAACGAGAAGAATGCGTCGAGTCGTGCTTCGGCCTCCTCGTCCGAGAGGGTCGCCATGTAGCTGATCTCGGTCTCACCGAAAACCCACATCCGCCCTTCGGGGACCCGGGCCGTATATCCCGCGAGCACCAATCCTGGCGACGTGACATCGGGATCAGCTGCACGCCGCTCGAGACTCACCGTCTCGTTCACCAGATCGAGTTCGAGTGTCTCGCGTTTGGCGTCGACGATCTCCTGTACGGAGATGCTCCTGGAGGTCAGAGTCGCTCCATCGAGTGAGGCGCTCCGCTCACTCGGTAACGATGCCCTGCGAAAGTGGAGGCGCCTGGTGATCGCGGCGCCGCTCGCGGTTCTCTCTCAGCATGCGCCGCACGCGGTCGAGGCTCTGGTCCAGCGCCGACCTGAAGTCACGGCCCTCGCCGTGGCCGATCGCGGGCTCGGCCGCATCAATGTGGACAATCATCTCGACGCGGCGCGTGTGCTTCTCGTCTATGAAGACGATTTCGGCCGCGGTCGCCCTCTGTTCGTACTTCGTGAGTGCCTCCGCCTGCTCCTGCGCACGGGCTAGAACCACCTTCGGTACTTCGCAGCGCCTTTCGGTGACCTGGACTCTCACGACACACCTCGCAGTATGAGTCTTCGAGAAGTAGCCATAACGAAAATTACTCACGCCCCCGGTCGGCGACCACCCGGCGCAGCAGGCGCTCGAATGCATCTGCCGAGGCATCCCAGGAAAACCCCTCGGCAAACACCCGGGCCCTTCGGCCCATCTCCTCACGGCGCTCAGCATCGTCGAGCAGAGACTCGATGCCTTCTGTGAGAGCCTCCACGTCCCCATGTGGAACGAGCAAGCCCGTCTCGCCGTGAATGACCGACTCCCGAAGACCCGGCGCGTCGCTGGCGACCGTGGGGGTCCCGCACGCGGCAGCCTCGAGGTTGGAGATCCCCCAACCTTCCTTGGGTGAGGTCAGCACGTGCAACCAGGAATCCCTCAGGATCTCGAGCTTTCGCTCATCGGAGACGAAGCCCAAGAAATCGACACGGTCGCTGATGCCCCGAGACTCTGCGTGGCCTCGTAGAGCTTCGAGCTGCTCACCGCTGCCGCCCACCCTGAGAACCACGTCGCGGCCCGAACCCACGAGGCGGGTCACCGCGTCGATGACCAGATCGATCCTCTTGTATCGCTTGAGGCGGCCCAGGAAAAGGAGCGACGGCGTGTCGGTGCGCGGGGCAGTCGACGGGGTGTAGTGATCGACGTCGATTCCGTTGGGAATCACGTCGATGTTGCCCGCCTTCAGTCCACGAGCGATGAGATCCTCGCGCGTGCTCTGGGAAACAGCCACCGCCTGCATGCGCGAAAAGACCCTGGGGATCGGGCGCTCGAGGATCCACGTCGCGAGAGCGAGCGGGAATGCACCGGCTTGAAACGCGGTTGTACCGAACAAGTGGTGCGCCAGGAGTACGACCGGAGCCCGAGTCCAGAGAGGCGAGAACACCGGGACCTTGTTCAGGTCCTCGATGACCACGTCGAAGTCGTGATCCCGCAGCTGTCTACGGTAGTATCGGGGTCCTGCCATCGAAAACGTGTATCGGTGGCCGGCACGGTGCACGTCGATACCGTCGAGGGTCACGCGTGGGGCGCAGCCCTTCCAGCCTGACACCAGTGCCGTGACCTCGTGGCCGCGCGCGGCCAGTCGCCCGAAGACCTGATGCAAATGCTCCTCGGCTCCCCCGGCCTGCGGATTCTCCCGATCCAGCCAGTTGATGACCAGAATCCTCAGGGGACCGTGCTCCGTTCGCTCCGACGGCGCCACGTCTACCGCGAATCGCCCTTGTAGAGCGCGTCGAGCACACCGTTGACGAAACGGGGCGAGTCATCTCCACCGTACGCCTCCGCCAGCCGGATCGCCTCCTGAATCGCAACCTTCGGAGGGATGTCGTCACACTCGAGCAATTCCACTGCCCCGATCCGCAAGACGGCCCGATCGATCGCGGACACACGGTCGAGGCTCCAGTTGTCCAGAGCACGGGCCAGTCGGCGATCGATCTCCTCGAGGTTCTCGTCGAGCAGATCGAGCAGGCTCCGGATATACGGCAGTCTGCGCGGCGATATCCGCCTCGTGGCGCTGGTATCCACGAGCGCATCTCGGAGGGTGCCTTCGTGGCCACCACTCTCCCAGCGGTAGTGGATTTGAAGGGCCCAGGCCCGCCCCCGGCTCCGATCGATGCGCTCCGATGGCTCCAGCCTCGCTTCCTCGGTCACCGCCCCTCCAAAGCTCGATAGACGGAAACCATCTCGAGTGCCGCCATCGCGACCTCATACCCCTTGTTGTCCTTCCCCTCACGGGCCCGCGCGTTGGCCTGTGTCTCGTCGTCTGTCGTAAGGACACCGAACACGACAGGCACGGGTGACGAGCGAGCGACCGCCCCGAGGCCGAGCGTCGCCTCCTGACACACGAAGTCGAAGTGCGGGGTCTCGCCTCGGATGACACACCCGAGCGTGACAATCGCATCGAATCGACCGGTTTCGACGGCTCGCGCCGCGGCCTGCGGCAGTTCCCAAGCTCCGGGGACCCAGATGACCTCTATGTCATCCTCCGTTGCGCCGTGCTCCTGAAGCGCGGCCCGCGCGCCTGCAAGCAACCGTTCGGTGACCGCGGAGTTGAAACGGGCCACGAGAACCACGACCCGAAGGGCGGTCGCGTCGACCCTGCCCCGGCGCTCGTCGACCGGCGATCCCTCAGTACTCACAGAAGATGTCCCAACTTCGACCGTTTCGTCTCGAGGTACTGCTCGTTGAACTCACCCGGTTCGACCTTGAGGGCCTCCTGTCCGGTGATCTCGATGTCATAGCCATCGAGCCCCACGATCTTCTTGGGGTTGTTCGTAAGCAGTCGAATCGAGTGCAATCCGAGGTCGAGGAGGATCTGGGCGCCGATTCCGTAGTCCCGAAGATCCGGCTTGAAGCCGAGTGCCTCGTTGGCCTCGACCGTATCGAGGCCCTCGTCCTGCAGTCCGTACGCCTTGAGCTTGTTGCCGAGCCCGATGCCTCGGCCCTCCTGGCGTAGGTACACGATCGCGCCAACCCCTTCTTCGTCAATCTGCCTCATGGCAGCCGTCAGCTGCTCTCCACAGTCGCATCGCATCGAGCCGAATACGTCGCCCGTCATGCATTCAGAGTGCATCCGGACCAGTACATTCGCCTTGCCGCGTAGCTCGCCCTTCACCAGCGCGACGTGCTCACGGCCGTCCAGAACACTCGTGTAGCCGATCACGTCGAAGTCACCGTGCCTCGTCGGCATCCGAGCCTCCGCGATCCGCTCGACGAGACGTGTACGCGTCAGGCGGTATGCGACGAGCTGCGCGACGGTGATGAACTTGAGTCCGTGTTCGGCGGCGAACGCCTCCAATTGAGGGCGTCGGGCCATCGTACCATCGGCGTCGAGGATCTCGCAGATGACCCCGACGGGCGGGAATCCGGCCAACCGAGCCAGATCCACGCCGGCTTCGGTCTGCCCGATGCGCCGCAGCACGCCCCCCTTTTTCGCACGCAGGGGAAAGATGTGCCCCGGCCTTCTCAGGTCCGCTGGTTTCGTCTCGGGGTCGAGGAGGACTTCGATGGTCTTGGACCGGTCCTGCGCACTTATGCCCGTCGTCACACCGTACCGACGGTGCGCATCGACGGAAATGGTGAAGGCCGTGCCCTGTGGATCGGTGCTGTGCTCCGTCATCAGCGGAAGTTCGAGCTCGTCGGCCCTTTCATCGGTGAGGGTGACACAGATGAGCCCACGGCCGTGCATGGTCATGAAATTGACGTGGTCAGGCGTGATCGCGGCCGCCGCCATGACCAGATCACCCTCGTTCTCACGCTCCTCGTCATCGGCCACGATGACCATCCGACCCTGTCGGATGTCCTCGATGGCGTCCTCGACGCGGTCGAACTTCATATCAAACACCTCGATTCGTTCGTTGGGCGAGAATTCGGCCCACGTATTTCCCGATCAGGTCCCCCTCGACGTTCACCGGATCCCCGGGTGCGAGCGCACCGAGGTTCGTGTGTTCGTGCGTGAACGGGATGACGCCGATACGAACCCCGCTCTCGGGCAGGAGTTCACTGACGGTCAGGCTCACCCCGTTGAGGGTGACCGATCCATGCTCGATCGTTTCGCCGAACACCGCCGAGGGCAGCGAGAAGTCCATTAACCAGAACTCTCCCTCTTTCACAATCTGGATTAGATGTCCGGTCCCATCGACATGCCCCTGAACGAGATGGCCGTCCAGTCGTGCACCCATAGCGAGCGCACGTTCCAGGTTTACGCGATGCCCGTCCGTGTACGAACCGGCGATCGTCCGAGCCAGCGTCGTACCGATGACGTCCACGGAAAAGCCGTCGGGATGAAGGTCCGTCACGGTGAGGCAAGCGCCGTCTACCGCAACCGAGTCGCCCCTCGCAAGTTCGGACGCCAGTTCCGGGGCCTCGACACGGAACCGTCGCGTGGTCTCGCGATCCACGACACCTCTGATGAGACCCGTGCTCTCGATAATTCCGCTGAACATCAGCTCTCCCGCCGATCGAGTACGATCATCGTGTCTCGACCGAATTGTTCCGGCGGTCCGGCCGGGTGAAAGTCATCCCACTTCAGCGCGTCCGCATCGTCCGGGAACGCTGCCAGCCCCGCCGCCCCTAACGTAATGGGTGCCACGAAGAGGTAGACCCGGTGCACGAGGCGCTGCCGGAGCAGGCTGCTCGCCAGGGTCGCGCCCCCCTCGCAAAGCAACGACTGCATGCCGAGGTCGCCACAGGTCGAGAGAACCGCACCGAGATCAAGGCCAGCCCTACCCTTCGCGACCGGGTGGACGTGGACTCCGTGCGCCTCGATCCGGCTCATGGCAGCCTCTGAAGCGTCAGCACGGGAGAAGACGTGCACGGGAGTTCCCTGCGTGTCCTCGAAGAGCGCAGCGTCCGCAGGTAGAGCAAGGTCGGAGGCCAGAACGATCCGCCGGACAGATCGTCTCCCCGGAGGCACCATCCGCACGGTCAGACGCGGATTGTCCGCGCGGGCCGTGCCTCCACCGATCATCACGGCATCGAAGCCCGTTCGCAGGCGATGCACTTCACGTTCCGACTCCACCCCTGTGATCCGTGTACGGACGCCAGGCGCGGCGGCAATCCTCCCATCCAGGCTCATCGCGAGCTTCAGAGCGACGAAGGGCGTCTCGTGATTCGCGGTGTGGAAGAACGCAGGATTCTCGGACCGACCCGATGCCTGTGCCCAGACGGGCCCTGTTACGTCGATGCCGGCCGCGCGCAGGGCCTCGCCGCCTCCACCCGAATCCACCCCGGGGTCTGCCACGCCGAAGACGACCCGCTCGACCCCGGCGGTGATCAGTGCCTGAGTACAGGGAGGAGTCTTCCCCTCATGATTACAGGGCTCCAGGCTGACATAGGCCGTCGCTCCCTGTGCGCTACTGCGCGCCTCCTCCAGAGCCACGATCTCAGCGTGAGGGCCGCCGAACACACGATGGTAGCCCTGCCCCACCACACGACCCTCCTTGACCAGTACGCAGCCGACCATGGGGTTGGGGTGAACCTGCCCCCACCCCTGACGCGCGATCTTCCGTGCCCAATCCAGATGGGCCGCATCGTGGGGAGCGAGGTCGACTCCCTCAGGTGCGGGAAGCGCGTCCGCCATCGTCAGAGCGCCAGGCGCATAGCAAAACTCCCGAACGGCGCCCCTGCTGCCGGGTCGTGATCCCCGGAGTACCCGGCGAGCGGATCGAAACCCTCTGCCCAGCCTCCCTCCACGGACAGCGACAGGATGATGCTGAAGGTCATGGACGCGCTGCCAAAGTAGATCCAGCGACTCGAGGTCATCTCGTTCGTGGCCCCGACGAAACCGAGACCCCCGTCCGAAACACGCATCGAAACGTCCCCCGTGTATTCCTCCCATCCAGCGCCGGCCATCAACTCCACCGCGAATAGATCCTTTCCGATCGTCGCGCGCAGCGAGGTGACCGTAGGATCGAGCAGGACCTCCGCAACGTCACCGCCTCCTGTATCGCCGAAGTCGATCGAGCCCGGAAACCGCATCGCCCCCGACACGGAGATGCCGGGAAGCGTGAAGCCCTCCCGGAGGATCCCGATGCGTACGCCGCCTGAGTAGGACTGCGTACCTCCCGCGAAGCCGTCGGACTCGGGCAACAAGAGGAACGCGGCCTGTCCCAGGAGGTCGACAGAGAGAAAACCGCCGACCGTGGGCATCAACCGAAAGCCGTCGAAAAGCCCCAGCGTGACCCCCGTGTGAATAGCGGGCACCACGAACGACCGCTCAGCCGTTCCCGTGCCATCCGAGAGATCCGGAATACCCATGCGAATTGCACCTGCACGGGCCGAGAGCGACCAACGAGGGCCGCCGCCGACCCGCGTCCCAAGGTTCGAAGCCGTGCCTGGCACCTCCGACCCCAGGCCCGCGAGTAACCCGACCTGACCCATGAGCCCGCGACTCGCGGCGGTCGCAGCGGCACAGTACTGAGGCGCTCCACCCGCGGTCACGCAGGCGGCTTGCACGGCCTCGGGAGTCTGTGCTCCGGCTGGGGCAGCAACGAGCATGAGCGCGGTCGACACACAGAGTGCCGGTAGCCTCACGCTTCGAAGCACCGGAGGGATCACCGGTATTGGACCCCCGAGCCTTCCTCGATCTGCCCGATCGTCCACGCCTCGACACCACCGGCCTGCGCGGCAGAGATCACCGCGGGCACATCGGCTGGATCGCAGACGACGATCATCCCGATGCCCATGTTGAACACGCGATCCATCTCCTCGAGGGCCACCCCACCCGCCTTCTGGAGAGAGCGAAACACGGAAGGGACCTCCCAGGCAGCTCGATCGATCGAAGCGCCGAGCCCCTCGGGCACCACCCTCGGCAGATTCCCAGGGATTCCGCCACCGGTAACATGGGCCAGGCCCCGGACGATTCCTGCCTCCAGCGGCTCCTGCATGACGCTCAGATAACTGCGATGCACGGAGAGCATTTCCTCTCCGACCGACCTGTCCGTTCCGGGTAACTCGTCGTCCACCGACAGGTCCAGCACCTCGAAGACGATCTTCCGAGCGAGCGTGTAGCCGTTGGTGTGTAGACCGTTCGAAGCGAGGCCGACCAACGCGTCGCCCGCCCGGATGGCGGAGCCGTCAATTACCCTGTCCCGCGAGACGGTGCCGACGATGAAGCCGGCCAGGTCGTATTCGTCTGCGGCGTAGAAGTCAGGCATCTGCGCCGTCTCGCCCCCGAGCAGCGCACAGTGGTTCTCCTGACACCCCAACGCGACCCCACGAACGACCTCATGCACCACGGCTTCGTCCATCTCGCCGGTCGCCAGATAGTCGAGGAAGAACAGCGGGCGAGCACCCTGGACCAGAATGTCGTTCACGCAGTGATTCACCAGACAATGCCCGACGGTATCGTGCTGCCCCGCGGCGAAGGCGATTTTCAGCTTCGTGCCCACCCCGTCGGCGCTCGAGACCAGAACCGGCTGTTCGATGTCATCGGGCACCTGGTAGAGTCCCCCGAACTGGCCCAACTCCGACAACGTCCAACGGTCACGCGTGGACGCGACGAGCTTCTTCAACCCTTCCTTGGTTCGCTCGGCCGCGTCGAGGTCGACGCCGGCATCGGCGTAGCTCAGTCCGTCAGACATGCTCCTCCGCAGGGACGTGGGTCTCGAACGACGTGATTTTCCTGAACTCTTCGACCCGCTCGCGAATCTCAGGCTCCGTAAGACGCTCGAGACGCCCGACGCTGAAGCGCTCGCAGGCGTACGAACCGAGGACCGAGCCGTAGACCATGGCCCGGCGCAGTTCGGCCGGAACAAGGGAGTCGGCCCGGGCAATATGGCCTACGAATCCACCCGCAAAGGAGTCACCCGCACCGGTCGGATCGAATACCTCTTCCAGGGGGAATCCGGGCACGTAGAACAACCAGTCTTCGGCGAAGAGGATCGCGCCGTGCTCGCCCTTTTTCACGACCACGATTTCAGGCCCTTGATCCTGCACCCACCGAGCGGCCTTGAGCAGATTCGCCTCTCCGGCGAGTTGTCGGACCTCCTCGTCGTTCACGATCAAGATCCGCACGCGTGGGAGCAGCCGCATGAGCGGATCCCGGCTCCCCTCGATCCAGAAATTCATCGTGTCGCAGGCGACTACGTCAGGCGAATGGACCTGATCGAGTACGTCGTGCTGGAGCGACGGGTCGATGTTGCCGAGGAAGACGTACTTCGCGTCGCGGAAGGACTCGGGAATCTTCGGATCGAATGCTGCGAAGACGCCCAGCTGAGTGTCCAGCGTGTCGCGCGTGTTCAGATCGTAGTGGTAGCGCCCGGCCCAGAAGAAACTGTCGCCGGATGCCCGCTCGATCCCGGACAGGTCCGCTCCCCGATTTGCGAGGAAATCCAAGTCGCCGAGGGGATAGTCGTCACCCACGACACCAACGACCTGGACGGGACTGAACAGAGTCGCAGCGGCTGAAAAGTAGACGGCCGACCCGCCGACGACCCGTTCCGCCTTTCCGAAGGGTGTTTCCACCGAATCGAGAGCGACACTTCCTACGCAGAGAATCGACATCGAGGGTTACTCGTCTTCATTGGAAGGTGTGTCATCACGGACCATCCGCTTCGGAGCATCGATCCCGAGCACCATGAGTCCGTTCCTCAGCACGACCTGCACCGCCCGTGCCAGAGCGAGCCGCGAGGCCCGCAGAACCGGGTCGTCGGAGAGGACAGCCAACTCCGGATTCCGCGTTGGGTTCCCGGCGTGATACCAGGAATTCGCGGCCCCGGCGGTCTGCTCGAGGTAGTCGCAAAGCACATGGGGTGACGCCTGGGCCGCCGCGCGTTGAAGCGTGTCGGGAAAGTCTCCCAGTCGCTTCACCAACTCCCGCTCGTGCTCGTCGTCGAGCACGGAAAGGTCGGCGGCGCCGGGTTTCATATCCTCCGGCTCCATCCCCGATTTCAGGAAGATCGAGCACATTCGCGCGTGCGCGTACTGGACCTTGTAAACGGGGTTCTTGTCCGACTGATCGAGCGCGACGTCGAGGTCGAAGAGCAGGTGCGCGTCGGGTTTGCGCATCTGGAAGAAGTACCGCGTGACATTCACCCCGACCTGCTCGTACAGCTCGCGAAGGGTCATGCCCGAGCCGGCCCGCTTGGAGAACTTCACCTCTTTCCCGTCACGTTCGACCCGGACCATCTGGTGTAGCACGTACTCGGGGTACCCCGCCGGCAGCCCGAGCGCCTGGAGCCCGGCCCGGACGCGGTCGATGGTTCCGTGATGATCGGAGCCCTGAACGTTGATCACCCGGTGATGGCCACGATCCCACTTGTTCTTGTGGTACGCCACGTCGGGAAGAAAGTAGGTCGGAAGACCATTCCCCCGGACCATCACCCGATCCTTCTGGTCTCCGTACTCGCTCGTTTTGAGCCAGGCGGCACCGTCCTTCTCGTAGACGAGGCCCGTTTCCTTGAGCGCCGCGATCGTTCCGTCGACCAGTCCATCGGAGTAGAGCGACGATTCGAGGAAGTACTCGTCGAAGCGGACGCGGAAGTCGTCCAGATCCCGGTCCTGTTCGGCCCGCAACATCTTCACGGCGTGATGTCGAATCACGTCGAGCGCTGCGTCCGAATCGTCGTCGAGGTATTTGTCGCCGACCTCCTCGATCAGAGCGTCGGCGACGTCCTTGATGTACTCACCCTGGTATCCGTCTTCCGGGAGCGCTTCGTCATGACCCAGCGCCTGGCGGTAGCGGGCCGCCACACTCTGAGCCAGAAGCTCCAGCTGCCGGCCGCTGTCGTTGTAGTAGAACTCGCGGTGGACCGCCCACCCGGTCCACGCGAGTAGCGAGGAAATCGCATCCCCGAGGGCGGCCTGACGCCCGTGACCGAGATGGAGGGGCCCGGTCGGGTTGGCAGAGACGAACTCCACCATCACGCCCTGGCCGTTGCCGACATTCGAGCGCCCGAAAGTGGTGTCTTCGCCGAGGATGTCGTCGATGACCGAGGCGACCGCGCCCGAACTCAGGCGGAAGTTCAGGAAGCCCGGCCCCGCCACCTCGGCCGCGTCTACACCTGCAGCGGCCAGGTCGAGTCGGGTCGCGATTTCCTCGGCAATTTCCCTCGGCGCCCGTCGAAGCTGACGGGCCAGCGTCAGAGCGACATTGGTCGCCAGATCGCCGTGCGACGAGTCCTTGGGACGCTCCAACTGAATGTCCGGCACTTCCGCCCCCATCGCGGCGAGCACCTCGCCCAACGCGCCGCGGATTGCTTCTTCGGCCATGGAGTCAGGAATCCGAAGAGGACTTGGGCTTGCTGGAATCGCCTCCGCCCTTCGACGAAGCGTCAGACGAGGACGACTTCGAGGATGATTCGCCCGAGGACTTCGAGGATGATTCGCCCGAGGACTTCGAGGAATCGCCGCTCTCGGCCGAGGCCTTCTTCTTGTAATCGTCCGACCGATAGTCGGTGATGTAGAATCCATCGCCCTTGAACAGGAAACCGGCACCGCCAGAGATCTTCCGCTCTGATGCGGCCCCGCATTCAGGGCACTCGGAAACCGGCTCGTCCGACATCTTCTGGAAGATCTCGAAGCGATGACCGGCGGAGCACTCGTAGTCGTACGTCGGCATGGCAGCGACTGACGGATGGGGCGAACGGCGGCACCCCTGCGCAGGGGTGGCCTGAAGCCAAGCAAATTAACGACGACTGCTGCCCGGTACTACCCGTCGTACGTGCCCCACTCCTCTCGAAGTGCGTCACTGATCTCACCCAGCGTAACCCCCACCTCCACGGCCCCGATCAGCGCGGGCATCAAATTGGTCTCTCCGCCAGCGATCGTCTTCACGGCCGCCAGGCTCTCGGCAACAGCCGTGGCATCCCGCTTCGCCTTGTGGGCGCTCAGCCGCCCGATCTGCGCGGCCTCGAGCGCGGAGTAATCGGGTTGGCCGACCCTCGGGTTGCCTTCGGCTTCCGTGTGCTTGTTGACGCCGACCACCGTCCGCTCGCCGGCCTCGATCTCCATCTGGAAACGATACGCGGCCTGGTGAATCGCTTCCTGCATGTAATCGATCGCTTTCGCCGCGCCGCCCAGCTCATCGATCCGTTCGAGATACTCGATCGCAAGACGTTCGACCTCGTCGGTGAGTTCCTCGACGAAGTGCGCACCACCAAGCGGATCCGGCGTGTTGGCCAGACCCGACTCGGATGCCAGGATCTGCTGGGTGCGTAGCGCGAGCTTCGCCGACTCTTCCGTCGGAAGCGCGAGAGCCTCGTCGTATCCGTTCGTATGGAGCGACTGCGTCCCACCGAGCGTCGCGGCGAGGGCCTGGATCGCCACCCTGACCACATTGTTCAACGGCTGCTGTGCGGTGAGCGTGGAGCCCCCGGTCTGGGTATGAAAGCGGAGCCGGCATGACCGATCGGACGCATCGTGGCGCTCGCGCATGAGGGTCGCCCAGAGCCTTCGCGCAGCCCTGAACTTCGCGACCTCCTCGAACAGGTCGTTGTGCGCGGCGAAGAAGAACGAGAGCCGCGGTGCGAACGACTCCACGTCGAGGCCGGCCGCCCGAGCCCGGGCGACGTATTCGAGCCCGTTCGCGAAGGTGAACGCGACCTCCTGAGCCGCCGTGGACCCGGCCTCACGGATGTGGTAGCCCGAGATGGAGATCGTATTCCATTTCGGCACTTCACGAGCACAGAAGTCCATGATGTCCGTGACGAGCCGAAGGCTCTGATCGACCGGGTAGATGTAGGTGCCCCGCGCGATGTACTCCTTGAGTACGTCGTTCTGCACCGTGCCACTCAACCCCGCCCGAGGGACGCCCCGTTCGTCGCCCAATGCCACGTAGAGGGCGAGCAGGATCGGCGCGGTGGAGTTGATGGTCATCGAGGTCGACACCTGGCCGAGGTCGATTCCAGCGAAAAGCCGACGCAGATCGTCCAGGGAGTCGATCGCGACGCCGACCCGACCGACCTCTCCGGACGCCATCGGGGCATCCGAGTCATATCCCATTTGAGTCGGCAGATCGAACGCAACGGAGAGTCCAGTCTGCCCCTCAGCGAGCAGATAGCGGAAGCGCTCGTTGGTCTCCTCGGCGGTCCCGAAGCCGGCATACTGTCGCATGGTCCAGAGCCGGCCTCGATACATGTCGGGGTAGATGCCGCGTGTGAAGGGGAACTCCCCAGGTCCGCTCGTCGGCATCGTCAGTCTCCCGAGGTCTCTTCGAGAGGCTCGAGATCGATGAGAAGCTGATCCTTCTCGACCGCCTGACCCTCCGAAACGTGGACCCGTGCAACCACTCCAGCCGACTCCGACTTCAGCTCGTTTTCCATCTTCATCGCTTCGACGATGACTACACCCTGCCCGGCCTCGACCTTTTCTCCTTCGGCGACCTCGACCCGAATGACCATACCGGGCATCGGGGCGCGGATCGGCCTGGGACCCAATGCGGCTCCGCCCGCTCCCGTGAGCGCCCGAATGGCACGGGTGCGCTCATCCACGACATCCGCACGGAATCGGCGGCCCCTCACGTGAAGGTCCCAGGTCTCTTTGCCGACCCGTCGCGCCGCGATGCTGTGCGAGGCCCCGTCGATCAGGAGGCTACGGGTCGGAGCTCCATCGTTTCGAGCGAAATCGACCTCCACCCGCCGGCCGTCCACGGCCACCCCTTCGCTCCCAAGCTCGACCTCGATCGTCCGATCGCCCAGCGTGACGTGGTATATCACTCGGTCGCCCCACGGCGGGTGAGAACGGCGACCGTCTCGACGTGCGTCGTCTGGGGAAAGAGGTCGAACGACCGGAGACTCGACAACTCGAATGCGGGGGACAGGCCCGAAAGATCGCGTGCGAGAGTGGCCGCATCGCAGCTGACGTAGATCAGTCGAGCCGGAGGGGTAGCGCAGATGAGCTGTGGCAGATCAGAAGACAGGCCTGTCCGGGGTGGGTTCACGACGAGCAGGTCCGACGCCAGCAGCGCCTCGAGGTGTTCCTCGACCTTTCCATGAACGACCTCGAAACCGTCCGGAGCCGCGGACGCGGCGATCTGCGCCGCGGCCTCCTCCGACTCGATCCCGACCACGGACCACCCCATCTCGGCGAGCGAGCGGCCAAAATCGCCCCCCCCACAGTAGGCATCAATCGCCCGCAGCTGCGTCTCGGTGGTCTCCCCGGCGCTCTCCAGTACATGTTCGCGAAGGAGACGAGCGGCCTCCGGGTTGACCTGCTCGAAGGCGGTCCCACCTCCGGGGGCGGCCGCGCCGCTCACGAGGGTGGGCTTGGCTTCCTGTCCGGACGGCCCGTGCCAGACAGAAACCAGGCTCGGCGCGGCCTCGGCGAGGGCCTGAGCATCCCAGCCGGTGGGTCCCCCCTCGACGAGAAGCTCCACTCCGGCCGTGCCCCGTCGGACCGTCAGTCGAAGTCGGCCACCATCAGGGAGGTTACGAGCACGGTCTCCCCAACCAGCGCGGATTTCGTTCCAGGCAAGGGAAAGGTCATCTCCGGCGAGCAGGCAACGATGGATGTCCACGACGTGAGCAGGCCGGCCCAGCGCGTGGAACCCTGCGACCACATATCCGCCGGGGAGCCTCCGCAAGGTGAAGGTCACGCGGTTCCTGTATCCCAGCTCGGACGGTGAGGGCACGACCTCCGGTATCTCGACTCCTTCGATCTTGCCGATCCGGACGAGGGCATCCTGGACGAACGCAGCCTTCGCCGAGCACTGCTGTGCATAGGGCAGATGCTGGAGCTGGCATCCTCCGCACTGGGCGTAGTGCAGGCACGGCGCATCGATCCGGTCGGCCGCGGGCTCCAGGAGCCGCTGCAGGGACGCTACCGCCCAGCGAGCCTTGCTCTTGTCGATCTGGACCCGGGCCAGGTCGCCCGGCGCGGTCCGCGGTACGAACACGACTCTGCCGTCCGGCAGGTCTCCGATGCCCGAGCCTCCGGCTGCGATCCCCCGGATCCTGACATCCACGCTTCCCTTGCTGCTCATTCTTCGCTCCAAGGGCGCGCTGCTCGCCGCCAGGCAGACATGACGGAGGTTCCAGCGCGCTCGATGCGCGGCGCCCGGTGCGTGCGGTGCTCTTCCTCGAGCATGGCAGCGGCGATCGCCGCAGCGACCCACTCCGGACCGTCCTCGTCGGGTTCGACGAGTCCCGGATGCTCCTCCAGGTATCGAATCGAGAAGTCTCCACTTCTGTAATCAGGCTCGTCCATCACGCGCCGATGGAACGGCGCGCAGGTCTCCACCCCGGCGACGACGAGTTCGTCGAGAGCGCGGGCCATCCTCGAGATCGCGACCTCGCGATCCGCCCCGTGGACGATCAGCTTCGCCAGCATCGGATCGTAATGAAGTGACACCTCACCACCCTGCGACACACCGCCATCCCAGCGCACGCCGGGCCCCGACGGGATCTCCAGGTGTGTGATGAGTCCGGTCGACGGCAAGAACCCGCCGAGATAGTCCTCAGCGGTGATTCTGCACTCGATCGCGTGCCCGTTGAGGGAGATATCGTCCTGTACGAAAGGAAGCTCCTCACCGGACGCAACGCGGAATTGCCACTCCACGATGTCGACACCCGTGACCAGCTCCGTGACCGGGTGTTCGACCTGGAGACGCGTGTTCATCTCGAGGAAGAAGAACTCGCCGTCCTGGAAGAGGAACTCGACCGTCCCGGCGCCTCGGTAGTCCACGGCCTGCGCGGCTCGAACAGCCGTATCACCCATCGCAGCGCGGTCCTCGGCAGAGAGGACCGGAGAGGGAGCTTCCTCGATGAGCTTCTGGTGCCTCCGCTGAATCGAGCATTCACGCTCGGCGAGGTGCACCACGTTTCCGTGCGCGTCCCCGAGTATCTGGATCTCGATATGGCGGGGCCGATCCAGGTAACGCTCGAGGTAGATGCTGCCGTCCCCGAAGGCCCCCAATGCCTCGCGAGCGGCCGCCTCGAACGCCTTCTGCAGCTCCTCTGGCTCGGAGACGACACGCATGCCCTTTCCACCGCCTCCGGCGGAAGCCTTGAGCAGCACCGGAAACCCCAATTCCTCCGCCGCCTTCCGGGCCTCCGCGGGGTCGTCCACCGCCTCGGTCAGGCCGGGGACGATCGGCACCCCGGCCTCAGCCATCCGTCGGCGAGCCTCGGTCTTGTCGCCCATCGCGGAAATGGTCCCCGATGTGGGCCCGACGAAGATCAGCCCGGCGTCTTCCACCGCACGCGCGAAGTCCGCACGTTCCGCGAGAAACCCGTAGCCTGGGTGGATCGCCTCAGCTCCGACCTTCAAGGCCAGCTCAATCAGCTTGTCGCCCCGCAGATAGCTCTCGGCAGACGGAGCCGGACCGATCAGGTAGGCCTCATCTGCAGCCAGCACGTGCGGTGCGAGGCGGTCCGCCTCCGAGTACACGGCGATCGAACGGATGCCGCACTCACGGGCGCCGCGGATGACGCGAACGGCGATTTCTCCACGGTTTGCGACGAGGACGGAGCGGAGCAAGCACGGGTTGGGTTCGAGGGGTCAAAGCCCTGAATTCTAGGCAAGCCATCGAAGGGCGCAAACCCCGGTGGCACCAGGCTCGTCCGTGGGGATGCCACCCGTGAAAAGGGGCGGAAACCGTCAGCCGACTCACGGCCCGACGACCTCCGCCCCTCAATGCGCCTCGGGTCCCCCGGCCCGCGACGCTACACGCTGCTTGTTTCCCTCAGTACCTGAGTCGACCCGTGACCGCGGTCTCAGCGCCATTCCGGAGAATGTGGAACGTGATGTCTTCTTCCTCCGCGTAGCTGCCCACGATGCGCCGGAAGCGCTCGGGAGAATCGACCGGACGGTCACCGATACGAATCACCACGTCTCCTGCCTCGAGCCCGAGGCCCGATCCGCGGTCCACGTCGGCAACCAGCACCCCGGACTCCGCACCGAAGTACTCACCCAGGCCCGGGTTGATCTCCACCAGTTCGAGCCCCAGTCCGTTGACGCCCCACATGAACGGCGAGCCTCCGCCACCCAGTACGTGCACGTCGGGCCGGTCCCCACCGATGTACAGGGAACGTCCCCAGCTATTCCCGCCGCTTGGCGCCCGCCTGATGCTCAGAGACCTGGCGCCCTCCGTGAGCGTCCTCAACTGCTCCTGGAAACGCTCGGCGTCCCACCCAGGTGCAACCGCGAAGTTCTCTCCCCAGCTGTCGGAGAGGTCTTCCGCCTCGAGCATCGTCGTCTGGGTGCGACCCTCACGCAGATACTCGATCTCCACCTCCGAACCCGGTTCGAGCTCACGAGCCAGGGCAAGTAGCCGTTGGACCGGCATCGAGCTATCCAGGTCGAAGTCTGCCTCTGCCTCCGCGCCGATGGACTCGAAGAGCGACTGTCCGTCGATACGGGTGATGAGGTCTCCCTCACGAATCCCTGCCTCGTCGGCCGGCCCATCGCGGAGGACGTCAGTCACGAGCGCGCCCTCGGCGTCCATGCCTCCCCCCTGGCCGGCATCGACGGAAATCCCCAGCCGGGGACGCGATGCGCCGATCCCGAACACATTTACGAACTCCTCCATGCGGGGAGCCCGGAAGCAGGAACAGTTCTCGATCTCGTTTCCGGATGCGTCGACGCAGCGACACTCCTCACGCCCCTGCTGAGCGGCAACCGGAGCTGTCGCGACGAGCGACGCGAACAGCGCTATGGCCAGACCACGGCCCGTAAAACCAAGCCAACCCGACTTCATCTTCGATCCCTCCGAGGGTGTTGATCCCGTATTCACCCCATACGATGCGAACGGAGGATCGCCGGGTTGCCGGGCGCCCTATAGAGGGATGTTGCCGTGCTTCTTCCTCGGATTCTCGTCGCGCTTGTTTCGCAGCATGTCGAGGGCGGAGATCAGCCGCGGGCGCGTCTCGCGGGGATCGATCACGTCGTCGACGAACCCTCTGGCCGCGGCGATGTAAGGATGGGCGAACTTCTCCCGATAGGCCTCGATCCGCTCATCGGCAGCGGCCTGCGGGTCGTCCGCTGCGGCGATTTCCCTTCTGAACAGCACTTCCACGGCGCCCTTCGGCCCCATGACGGCGATTTCGGCCTGCGGCCACGCCAGGTTTACGTCTCCCCGAATATGCTTCGAGTTCATGACGTCGTACGCACCGCCGTAGGCCTTTCGGGTGATCACGGTGACCTTGGGTACGGTGGCCTCGGCGAAGGCGTACAGCAGCTTTGCGCCGTGCCTGATGATACCGCCATGCTCCTGCGCAACGCCGGGGAGGAAGCCTGGAACATCCTCGAGCACCACCAGCGGAATGTTGAAGGCATCACAGAAGCGAACGAAGCGCGACCCCTTCACCGCAGAGTCGATGTCCAGAACGCCCGCCAACACCGCGGGTTGATTCGCGATTATCCCGACCGCGTGCCCTCCCAGATGCGCGAAGCCGACCAGGATGTTCCCGGCGAATCGCTCATGCACTTCGTAGAAGTCACCCTCGTCTACAACATGCCGGATGACCTCGTGCATATCATAGGGTTGATTAGGGTTATCTGGCACGATCTCAAGTAACTTCTCATCCTTTCGATCACTCGGATCGGAGGTCCCTCGATCGGGCGGCAGGTCCTGATTGTTCTGGGGCACGTACCGGAAGAGGTCGCGCACGGCCGCGAGCGATTCGGGCTCGGAGTCGTGCGCGAAATGGGCCACGCCCGACTTCGAGGCGTGGATGTCGGCTCCGCCGAGCCCTTCCATGTCGATGTCCTCATGCGTGACCGTCTTCACCACATTGGGACCGGTCACGAACATGTAACTCGTCCCGCGGACCATGTAGACGAAGTCGGTGATCGCAGGGGAGTACACGGCACCTCCCGCGCACGGCCCGAGGATGACGCTGATCTGCGGCGTGACCCCCGATGCGAGGGTATTGCGGAGGAAGATGTCCGCGTATCCGCCGAGACTGACCACGCCCTCCTGAATCCGAGCACCACCGGAGTCGTTGAGTCCTACGATGGGAGCCCCGTTCTTGAGCGCCATTTCCTGGAGCTTCACGATCTTCTCGGCATGTGCCTCGGACAACGAACCTCCGAACACGGTGAAGTCCTGGCTGAACGCGTAGACGAGGCGGCCATGAATGGTTCCGTAGCCGGTGACCACGCCGTCGCCGAGGATCTTCTTGTCGCCAAGCCCGAAGTCGCTGGAGCGGTGTGTAACGAACCGGTCGAGCTCAACGAACGACCCTTCATCGAGCAGGAGGTCCAGCCGCTCCCGGGCGGAGAGCTTGCCGCGATCGTGCTGTGCCTGGAGGCGCTCCGCTCCCCCACCCTCCTCTGCGGCACGCCCCATCTCTTCAAGACGCTTCAGCTTCTCGTGGATCGACACGTCAGCGCACCTCGACGGGAACGGGAATTCGGTTGGCGATTCGCACAACTGTAGTCTTGCGAACCACCCGGCCCCCCACGACAGAGAAGAGCCCCGTCGCCCCCTCAACGTCGGTGAGCTGCCCGAAGGACGAAAGGATCTCCTCGGGGCGAACCTTCCCCGGCCGCAAGGCCTCGAGTAGCAGGAGCATCGCATCATAGCCGACCGCCGGCGTGCTGCTCACCAGACTACGCTGAAAAAGATCCTCGTACGCCCCGGCGAACCTCACCGCACCCTCTGAACCCGAACCCGCACCCCCTTGATGGGCGGTAGCGACCACACCGGTCGTAAGGCGTGCATCCACGACGCCGAGCGCCTGCGGATCCGTCCACCCCGAGGTACCGAGCAGCTCGATCGCGAGGGTGTCCAATCCGAAGTGGATCACCTGTGGCGCGAGGAATTCAACGTCTTCTGGCGGAACAGGTAGGAAGAGGGCTACAGGCTCGAGCACCTCGGCGTGCAGCGTATCGTCCTCGGCCAGCTGCAGTGCCGCGATTTCTGCCATCCTGAGCGCGTCCCTCGCGGCACGGATTTGTGGCTCGAAGAAGGTGGCGCCTGGTGCATACGTGAAACGACCGACCACAGGCATTCCGAGCGAGGTCGAGACCCGTTCGAACGCGTCGGCCTCAGCCGCTGCGTCCGGTGTGTCCGGGTAGAGCATCGCGACCCGCTGGAAGGCCCGGGACGCGGCATAGCGGGCCACGGACGCTGCTGCCTCAGGATCGGCCCCTTCGAGCGAAAAGACAGCCTCACCTGCCTGAGCGGCGCTGCGCGCGGTCGGCGACACGAGCGGAATCCCGAGGGTACGAGCCTGCCCTGCCGCCACCAGATTCTCGTCCTGGAGCAGCCCGATCACGGCATCGAAGGATTCCGCCTCGAGCTCTCTTACGATCTCCGCACTCAGAACCGGATCACCTTCATCGTCACGAGTCACGAGCGTGACCGAGTATTCTTCTCCCAGAACGGTCGCGGCCGCGAGTTCGATCCCCTCCGCGATCATCGCGGAAAACTCCGCCATTGATGGAGATCCCCCGGTTGGAAGGATCACGCCGATCTGAAAGGCCGTCGTCCGCCCACGGCCCGGTGGCAGCTCACCGATGAGCACGCCCTGCGCCATCGCCAGCTCTTCGCCCCCCGCACCGTTGTCGATCGCAGCCCTCGCGTATTCCGCCGCAGGCTCATCGAGTCCCGCCTCGAGCAGGTCGACCGAAAGCAGAGCCTCCACGATCGGGGTCAATGGGCCCCGTGTGGACACACCCTCGACCACGGACCTTAGCTCTTCCATGCTCAGGGTGTCGGCCGCAGCACGCACCAGCGGGGCCGCCTCGCGGATCTCCGAGGCGCTCGCGCTCGAATCGATGCGTAGCAGCCGATCCAGGTGGAGCGCCGGATCTTCGGCGAGCGCCCTCGCCTGGAGGAGTCTCATTTCCGTTGCGCGAGAGTCTCCGGGTTGGAGCAGCGCGATGTAGCGGCTCGCAGCGGCATCCGAGCGCTCCACTGCATCGACCTCCAGTTCGGCCTTGGCTGAGAGCCGAAGAGCCTCACCGGACACATCGGATGCCGGAAATCGACTCAACAGGTCGGAGGTGCTCCGAAGCGCCTCCCGGAAGCGCCTCGCCTCGAACGACCTCTGTGCGGAAAACCAGAGCTGTGCGGCCTCGGCCTGCTGGTCTCTCGAGATCGGCCCCGGTGCAACGATCACGGTCGAAAGCGCGCTCGCGGCGGTCGGCGGCCGTGACCCGCTTCCGACCATGCTGCATCCACTCACCAGGACAGCGAGGAAAAGGAAACGCCCGGACGCGACATGCGTCCGGGCGCCTCTGACCAGATCCGTCATCGAAACCCCATGGATCGAGGTGTCTTCGACATCGGGCCCCTAGTCCTCCTTCTTCTCGTCGGCCTCTTCCTCGGCTTCAGCCTCAGCGACCGGCTCGGCTTCGGGCTCTGCCTCTGCCTCTGCGGCAGGCTCGACTTCCGCTTCAGCCTCAGCTTCGGGCTCAGCCTCAGCCTCAGCTTCGGGCTCGTCCCCGCCGCCTTCGGCTGCTGCTCCGGCCTGAGCCTCGGCTTCAGCTTCAGCAGCGCTGACAGGCACGGTCTCGACGACTGGCGCCGTATCCTCATCTTCTGGCGGCGTGGGCGCTGGCGCACTCGCTCGGGAGCGCACGATCGGCTCGTCGTCGTCCGCCTCTGCGGCTGACGCTGCGGCCGCGGCAGCCTCGGCGGCCATGACCGCAGCTGCCCGTGCTGCGTCGATTTCCTCCTGAGACTTCCGCTCCGGAAGATCAGAAACCTCGAGAACGATTCGGCGGTTGGCCGCATCGGACTCGACCACCCTCAGTGAGACCGCATCGCCAGCACCGTAGTATTCGTCCAGCTTCTCGGCATCGTCGACACCCGAGTGTGACACCGGAACGAAGCCCTCGATGTCGTCGCCCAGGTCGACCACGATGCCCTTCTCCTGGACACGCGCGACGGCACCCTCGGGTTCGACGCCAGGCGCGAACCGTTCGGAGATCGCGGGCCACGGATCGTCCTCCAGCTGCTTGATGCCAAGGCTAATGCGCTTGTTCTCCGCATCGACGTCCAGAACCATCACCTCGAGCTCCTCGCCCTTGTGCACAACTTCGGACGGATGCTCGATCCGGCGCGTCCAGCTCATGTCGGAGACGTGGACCAACCCGTCGATACCCGGTTCGATCTCTACGAAGGCACCGAATGACGTGAGGTTCCTGACCGTTCCGGCCAGCTTCGTACCCGTCGGGTACTTCACCGGAAGCGCCAGCCACGGATCTTCCTCGATCTGCTTCATGCCGAGCGAGATCTTCTCGTCGTTCGGATCGACCTTCAGAACCACGGCCTCGATGTCCTCTCCGATCGAGACGACCTTCGAGGGGTGCCGCACGTTGCGGGTCCATGACATCTCAGAGATGTGAACCAGCCCCTCGACACCCTTCTCGAGCTCGACGAACGCACCGTAGTTGGTAATCGAAACGACCCGGCCACCCACGCGTGAGCCGACCGGATACTTCTTGTCGATGTCCGTCCACGGATACGGGAGAAGCTGCTTGAGCCCCAGCGAGATCCGCTCACGGTTCCAATCGATGTCGAGGACTTTGACGTCGATCTTCGACGCGATGTCCACGACTTCCGACGGGTGACCCACGCGGCCCCACGACATGTCGGTGATGTGAAGCAGTCCGTCGAGACCGCCGAGATCGATGAAGGCACCGAAGTCGGTGATGTTCTTGACGATACCCTCGCGGACCTGACCGACGAGGAGCTCCTTGACGAGCGTTTCGCGCTTCGTCTCGCGCTCCGCCTCGAGAATCACACGGCGCGATACGACGATATTCCGGCGACGCTTGTTGAGCTTGATGATCTTGAACTTGTAGATCTCGCCGATCAGGTCTTCGATGTTCGGAACCCTGCGCAACGCGATCTGAGATCCCGGCAGGAACGCGTCGACACCCATGATGTCGACCGTGACGCCACCCTTGATCTTGCGAACGAGCGTGCCCTTGACGGGGCGATCCGCCTCGTGCGCCTCTCGGATCTTCTCCCAGACACGGAGGAAGTCGGCCTTCTTCTTCGAGAGAACGACAACCCCATCGTCGTCTTCGAGGCTCTCGAGGAGTACCTCGACCTCTTCACCTTCGACCGGCGGATCCTTGAACTCGTCGAGTGCGACCGAGCCCTCGCTCTTGAAGCCGAACTCGAGGATGACCGAGGCATCGGTGACCTCCAGAACGGTCGCGTTGACGATCTCGCCTTCCCTGAAGGCCTGGAAGCTGCCACTGAACTGCTCCAGTAGACCTTCGAACTCCTCCTTGGACGTCGAAAGCACTTCTTCGCCATAAGGGTCGTAGAAGAGTTCCGGAGACATCCCCTCTGGGATGTCCATCAGCGCCGTCGCCGTCGCGGCCCGTTCGGCCATCTCTTCCGCAGCGAGTTCCTCGGCTGACAGCGTGGTGACCTCTCCGGTCAAGGCATCGACGACGACCTCCTCACCTTCAGGTAGGTCGTCCGTGTCGTTGTTCTGGTCGGCCAGGGCGTCCGTAGCTTCGGACTCGGCCTCGGGGGTGGGGTTCTCGGTATCAGTCATGATCTCTGCATCGCGCGCGGAGGGCGCGGGACGCTATCTGCCGACCCTCGGGGGGCGAGTGTCGGGCTCGGGTGAAATGGGATGAAGGCCGGGGCCTCTTCAACGAATGTCAGCGCCGGGCGAAACGCCTGGTTCTGAGCCGTGAAAAGGTAGATGGGGCTTAGGGGGTCGTCAACTGCTCCACGAGCATGACGATCGCATCGACCTGCTGCTGGAAGTCCAGCCGCGTCGTGTCGATCAGGTGGGCGTCTTCAGGCTTCCTGAGGGGCGAGTGCTCTCGTTCCGAATCCTGCCGATCCCTTTCGGCGATCGAACCGGCCTGGGCCAACAGATCACCCTCCGTGGGATCGATGACCCCTTCGTCACGAAGCCGGCGCCGAGCCCGTTCACCCAGATCCGCGACCAGGTACGCCTTCACGTCCGCTCCCGGAAACACGACGCTCCCCATGTCTCTGCCATCTGCCACGAGACGTCCGTGCCGGCCCGCATCGCGCTGGAGCGCGAGCAGACTCGCCCTCGACGCGGGCAGGCTCGCCAGTCGCGCCACTCGGGAGGTGACCTCACGGCCTCGCAGTTCGTCCGTCACGACCCTGCCCTGCACCACGACCTCGAATCCCGACGGTGTGGGCTCCACTGTAACGTCGAGAGCGCCCATATCGGCCGCGCTCAGGGACTCCCACGACGCCTCATCGATCCCGGACTCCAGCAAAGCGAGCGTCAGCGCACGATAGAGGGCTCCGGAGTCGAGGTGCCGAAACCCGAGCCGGGCCGCGACCGCCTTCGCGGTCGTCGACTTTCCGGACCCGGCGGGCCCGTCGAGCGTGATGATCGGGCCTTCTTTTTTCGCCGTCATCGCGCCCCCGATCGCCCGGATCTCACGTCGCGGATCCTGCGCTGGAGAGGCGGTTCAGAAGGGGCCAGAAGCCAGGAAAACTGACGTTGGCCACGGAACGGTCGTCAATCTCGATTTGACATGACTCCATGGATCCTAAGACACCAAATGCCATAGCGATACGATGGTCGTGGAAGGTCTGCACAGATCCCTGCAACGGACGTTCGGTACCGTGTACTTCGAGCCCGTCGGCATACTCTTCGACCTCCACACCGAGGGCCCGGAGGTTGGTGACGAGGGCGTCGATCCGATCGGATTCCTTCGTCCGGAGTTCTTCGGCGTCCACGATCCGGGTGGCCCCCTCGGCCCGGGCCCCGAGAACGGCAACCAACGGTAGTTCGTCGATCATGCGAGGAACCTCGAGCCCCGAAACGGTCGTGCCCCGCAATTCACCGCCGTACACCGTGACATGACCCGCCGGCTCATGAGACGGATCCACCCCGGTATCATCCACCTCCACCCGGGCCCCCATGCGCTCGAGCACGTCCAGAAAGGCCGTCCGGGTAGGGTTCAAGCCGACGTCCTCGACGATGATCGGTTCATCGTCGGGCCTGCGAAGCGCTCCGAGTGCGAAAAGAAAAGATGCGGACGACACGTCTCCGGGCACGGCGAAGTCGAGCGGGTCGATTCGGGCCGGCGGATCCCTCATTTCCACGCGCCAACCCCCGTCCGTGGCGTGCCCGATCACCGAAACGCCCACCTGACGCAACATCCTCTCGGTGTGATCCCTCGACTGGCTTGGTTCCGTCACCATGGCGAAGGCACCCCCGGTCAGCCCGGCCAGGAGGATCGAACTCTTCACCTGTGCGCTCGCCACGGGGCTGGGCCAGTCTACGGGCTCGAGCGGGTACCGCCCACGCACACGCAGCGGCAGCCTCCCCTCTTCTCCGAGCGTCTCGAACCCGGCTCCCATGCATGTGAGCGGATCGATGACTCTGGTCATCGGGCGTGAACACAGTGACGAGTCTCCCGTCACCGTCGCCGTGAGCTGGCTCCCCGCGAGGACACCCATGAGTAGACGGGTCCCGGTCCCACTATTTCCGAGATCGAGTATGTGTTCCGGAGATTCGAGTCCCTGGAGCCCCACCCCCTGAACCGTGATCTCGGCTCCGTCGCTGGGAAGTGGCGGCACGTCGACGCCGAGGGCACGAAGCGCACCGGCGGTCGACTCCGCGTCTCCGCCATGGAGGAGTCCGGAGATCCGGCTCGTGCCCTCGGAAAGGGCGGCCAGAATGAGCGATCGCTGCGTGAGCGACTTGTCACCCGGTATGCGGACTCTCACCGGCGTCCCCGCCAAGTCCGAGTGTCCCGCATGACCCGGTCGATCCCGGCGGTATCGCCCTCTTCGACCCGTCCGGCGAGCCCTTCGAGGATGCGCGCCAAGGAACGAAGCGTCTCCGCGACGGCAGGATCCGCGTGTCGCAGGATATCTCCCCAGACCTCTGGGCTGCTTGCCGCCAGCCGCGTCATGTCGCGAGCGCCTGGACCCAGTTCAGAGGGCTGCACCTCCGCCTCCGCGAGGGCCGCAGCCAGAGCGTTCGCCACCAGTTGGGGGACATGGCTGACGTATGCCATCCGGCGATCGTGCTCCTCCGCCCCGATCGTAGCCGGCTTGGCCCCCAATGAGGTCCAAAGGCGACGCACGCGCTGCCGATGCACCTCATCGGCAACATCATCACCGACCGTCCAGACCCGTGCCCCAGCAAAGAGATCGGCCCGTGACGCCCAGAACCCCGACTCGTGGCTCCCCGCCATCGGATGGCTCCCGACCCAGCGGTTCGACAGGCCAGCGTCTCGGGCTACCTCGGCGAGTGGCCCTTTGAGGCTCGCGACGTCGGTCACCGTCGCCTCTCGGGGGCATCTGCTCCCGACCTGCTCCAGAAGCGTCTTCGTAGCCTCGAGTGGAGCGGCGACGATGACGAGGTCCGCGTCGGATACCGCTCGAGACCACTCGGCAGCGGCAAATGTCACGGCTCCAGCCGTGAGCGCGGCGTCTCGCTCTGTCGATTCCGGGGACCAACCCGTGATTCGATCTGCCAGGCCGAGGTCCGAAATCGCACGCGCGAGCGACCCACCCATGAGCCCGAGGCCCAGGATGGCCACACGCCCGAGCGGGCGCTCGACCGAGTCAGGACTCAGCGCCATGCAGCGCTGCCTCCTGTGCGAGCGGCACCTCAACAGCGAGCCCGTCCCGGGCGACGCGGGCTTCTGCGAACAGCTCCCGAGCCTCGGTCTCGAGCGGGCGCGGGTCATCCGAGTACCGTGCCGAGAGGTGCGTCAGGAAGAGCTGCCCCACACCGGCCTCACTGGCGATGCGCGCCGCCCCCTGAGCCGTGCTGTGATAGGTCTGGCGGGCCCTCGCGGCCTCATCCTCTCCGAAGGTCGCCTCGTGGATGAGCACGTCAGCATCCTTGGCCCGCTCCACGGTGGATGGACAGGGGCTGGTATCACCCGTGTAGACCACGGTCCGACCGGGACGGGGACTGCCCACGAGGTCTTCAGCACGAACCAGGCGTCCTTCGACCTCCACGTCCTGTCCGCGATGGAGTTGCCCGAGGAGCGGCCCCTCTGGGACGCCCAGGGCTCGCGCCTCGTCTATGTCGAACCGACCGAGGCGGTCCTTCTCGACCAACGCCCAACCGATCGCTGACCGACCGTGTTCGACGTCGAAGGCATACACCCCATACTCGTCCATTACGAGTCCGTCTCCCGCGACGCATTCCTTCACGTCGACTTCAAACGGGGCCCGGTCGGCACCGAGCCCGACCAGCGTGTGTAGCAGCGGTCCCGAGCTCTTTGGTCCGTATATCGTGATCGGGTCGGTCCGCCCCTGCAGAGACATGGTCCGGAGAAGACCGGTGATACCCAGCACATGGTCCGCATGCGTGTGCGAAACGAAGATCGCCTGGACACCGAAACCCGATTGATAGCGCATCATCTGACGCTGGGTGCCCTCTCCGCAGTCGAAGAGGAAAAGGTCCCCTTCGCGCTGTACGGCTAGACCACTCACGTTGCGACCGACGGTCGGACGGGCTGCTGCGGTACCCAGAAAGGTCAGGCGGATCATTCGATCTTCGGTTGGACCTCCGCCCGGACGATCCCGGGCGACAACCGGCAAGTTAGCCCGGCTCTACCAGATGCGGAATTGGATCCGGAAGAGACGTCCCGGTTGCGGAAGCCCGCATTGGTCGAAGACGACGGAATCGGTGAAGTTACGAAGCGACGCGGTCGCGTCGACCCTGCTCATCGCCCCGCCCCGGCCAAATCGGAACAGGCGTCTCAAGGACAGGTCCGCCGTCGTGCTCGACTCGAGCGGCTGCAGGCCGCCGACCTCGGGGTTCTGGCACAGTTGGCTCCCGACGAACCGCACCTCGCCACCCGCCCAGATCTCCGCCGGCAGCGGGACGTCGATTCCGAGCTTTCCGGCGACCTTCGGTTCGTATTCGAGCTCGATCTCGGCCCCGGAAGCGTCGAACCCCTGGGCAGATTGAAGCGTCACGTCGCCGGACATGGTCGTTGCCCCGAGTGAGCCCACGAGCAGGAGTTCGAGGCCGCTACTCTGAATCTCGTCCTGATTCACCCGCTGAAAACGCCTGATTCCGTCCGCTCCCGTGACCGATGTCCGGATGATCCCATCCGACAACCGATGGTGGAACCCGACCAGCTGGACCTCACCGGCTCGGCCGCTCGCCGTGAATCCGACTTCAGTACCCAGGAGCGTCTCCGACCGAAGATCCGGGTTGGCCACGAAGCGGTCGAGTGCACCCGAGTACAATTCACGCAGCGACGGGAACCGTGAGCGCCGGCTGACCCCACCATGCACCAGGACTCCGTCGGCCACGAGAGAACTGGCCCCAAGACGGACTCCGTAGTCGGAAAGCCGATCCTGGGCCGGCTTGTCGCCCGACTCCGGCGTGTCCGAGCCGTCGAGAACACCTCCGAGAGAGACGCTGGTAACCCTCGATTCGCCGAGTCTCCAACCGGTCTCGAGCCCGACACTCCAGAGGCGTTGTCTATAGCTGTTGGCTCCGCCGGGCGTCAGGACCTCATCGTGCGAGACGTCCGCATACGTCACAGACGCCTTCACGTCGGCCTTCCCCCCGAGCGTGTGCTCACCGAGAAGCCGAGCGGTCACGACCCGGTCCTCGGAATCCTCCGTCTCTTCGACCGTCTGAAACTGCTCGGTCCCGTATTGCTCGATCAACGCCGATCCTACATCGACGCCGATGCTCGCTTCGATGTCTCCGACCCCCACACCTGTCTGTCGGTCGCCGGTTCCGCCCGACATCGCCGCAATCAGCCGGCGTTGCTCCGGATAACGCCAAAGACGTGGTGCGTCCTGATGTGCCTCGGGCGGCACCCCCCGCTCCACCTCGTATCCCGAAGCTGAGACCGAGCCCCATACGCCTTGGTCGGCCCGGTACCGGGCCGTGAAGAACCCGTCGAGGCGACGCGAATCACTGTTCAAGCGCAGAGCATCTGCAGACACGAATTGCGGTCTGAGATCGGGTTCTTCCTCCGTTCCGTCAGCGACGGGAAAACCGTTTCGGTCCTGGAAACCCGCACCGCCACGAAACTCCCACTGGCTGTCCCGATTGTCGATCAGATGTCCACCGGTCAGCGACACGTTGGTACCGCCGGTTCCGTCGAGGGCCAGACCAATCGATATCGGATCGACCGAGCCGATTCGTCGTTGGGCCCTCGCAACATCGACCTCCACGACTCCGCCTAGCGTGTTGGGCCCGTAGAGAACCGACGAAAGGCCCCGTACAAGAGTGACACTCCGCGCAGCCGTCAGAGGGATGATCGACATATCGGTACGGTGATCCCACCCCAACGTCAGCGGCACCCCGTCCATGAGGACCGCGATTTGCCGGTCCTCGGAGCCTCGCAACGCCGGTTGCATCTCACCCCTGCTGTTGCTCCGGATCTGGATGAGGGGCATGGACCGCAGCACCTCCTCCATCGTGGGCGCAGGAATTCCGCCAAGGGAGTCCAGGTCGATCACCACGCTGCTCGATCCACCGCTCGTAATCGCGGGGCGCACGACGCTGACCGTCAATCCACCCAGGATTCGCACCGAGTCCTGCGGAATCGAGTCCGGCGGGATCGAATCCGGGTCCTGCGCGGATAGGAAAGCCGGTACGGAGATCGCGACGACGAGCGCGGCGGTCAGAACTCTAGTCATGAAGCAAAACGGCGTGAATCTCGCATGAGGCGGGGCTTCCCGGAGTGACTACTGTATGACCCGGGGCGCCATTTGTTCCTCTTTCGGAATTGGGTCGGTCAGATACCTGAGGGAGGCACCGGAGCAGGCTCTTGTGTTGAATGAGCGGGTTGTTGGACAGCGCCCGAGCCGCCTCGTATCGTGACGGGTACGACTCGTCGAAGGAGGTACCATGCAAAGCCGTCGCAGATTCTTGGGAACCATGTCACTGCCGGCCGCGGCCGCAGCGAGTGGATTGGCGTTCCGTCCAACGGAGCTGCGCGCTGAGGCGGTGGACATCGCGGCCTCCCTGGCGAGACACCCGGGTACCGCGCGGGACGTCGTAGACGACGAAGACTTCTGGTTCGAGGTCCAAGGCGCCTTCACGGTCGATCGGACGCTCGTGAATCTCAATAACGGTGGAGTGAGCCCGGCTCCCAAGCTCGTTCAAGACGCGATGAAGCGTCATCAGGATTACTCCAACCTCGCACCCACCTACACCATGTGGCAGATCCTCGAGCCACAGCGCGAGGGCACCCGCGCCCGGGTCGCGAGGCAATGGGGCGTCGACCCCGAGGAGATCGCGTTTACGCGCAATGCCTCTGAGAGTCTCCAGACCATGCAGCTCGGTATCGACCTGCAAGCCGGAGATGAGGTCCTGACGACCACCCAGGACTATGGGCGCATGATCACGACGTTCCGTCAGAGGGAGCGTCGCGAGGGGATCGTGCTCAAGCAGATCCAGATTCCCGTACCGGCCGAGGATCCGGCTGAGGTAGTCCGCCTCTTCGAAGAGGCGATCACCCCTCGGACACGGATGATCCTCGCCTGCCACATGATCAACCTCACCGGCCAGATCCTGCCGGTGACAGAGCTGACGGCGATGGCACGGCGCCATGGCCTCCCGCTCGTGGTCGACGGGGCGCACGCGCTCGCCCACTTCGACTTCGACCTGGGGACACTCGATGTCGACAACTACTCGAGCAGCCTCCACAAATGGCTGTTCGCACCACACGGGACTGGCCTTCTCTACGTCCGGCGGGACAAAATCCCCGAAGTGTGGCCGCTCATGGCAGCCCCGGAAGCCAAGACCGACGACATCCGAAAGTTCGAGGAGATCGGGACACATCCCGAAGCACCCTATCTCTGCATCGGCGAGGCCCTGAGCTTCCATCAGGGGCTCGGGCCAGCGAGAAAAGCCGCCAGACTCGTCCACCTGCGCGACTACTGGGCGAAGCCACTCCTCGAAAACGACAACGTTCGACTGCACACGAGCCTCGAGCCTGGTTATGCGTGCGGAATCGCCAACGTCGAGATCGTCGGGGTCGAGCCAAACGCCCTGAGAGACTACCTCTGGGACGCCCACAGGATCATCGTCGTGAGCATCAATCACGCCGAGTTCCGCGGGCTCAGAATCAGCCCAAGTGTGTATACGACGCTTTCCGAGTTGGATCGCTTCGTCGATGCCATGGACGAGATCGCCAAGAAAGGCCTGCCCGCATGATTTCTGCCCTCGCGTTTGCATCGCTTCTTTTCGTCAGCCCTGCAGACGGGAGCGTCATCTGTGCAGAGCCCGGGACCACGGAACCGGATGCAACGCTGCAGGAACTCTACGAAGGAGGGCGGTCGTACACCGACTTCCTAGACGCAGCGGTGCGTCGCGCCGAGCTATGGCACGGGAACACAGACAAGGCCGAGGGCCTGGACGAGGCGTTGGTGGAACGCGCCCGTGCAATAGGGGGCTCGTGGAAGTTTCTCGCGGTAGCCATCGATTCATGCTCGGATTCGGTGAGCACGATCCCCTACCTGGCCAGACTCGTTTCGCTGGTCGACGGGCTCGACATGCGCATTGTCGACCCGACCGTCGGGCGAGCGATCATGGAAGACCACAGGACGCCCGACGGGCGGGCGTCTACGCCGACCGTGCTTCTGCTCGACGACGGCTACGACGAGGTCGGCTGCTTCATCGAGCGCCCGCCGACTTTGCAGACATGGATCCTGGAGAACAACGAAACGATGTCATCCGGCGACATCTTCGAGCAAAAGATGGCCTGGTACGCAGAGGACGCCGGTCATGGGACGGTCGAGGCCTTCGTACGCATGCTCGAGGCCGCCGCAACTGGATCGACCGTCTGCGGTTGATCGAGGCCCGGTCGAGAGCCTACTTCGACACCTGGTTTCGCCCCTTCTTCTTGGCGCGGTACAGAGCCTGATCCGCCTTCTTCAGAATGGACTCGGGGTCCGCCTCTTTCCCCGTCGTATCGGCCATCCCGATGCTGACGGTTACCGAGAGCCCGCGAGGCTGCTTCGCCTCACTCTTCTTCTTGTTCTCGCCCCCCCCTGATTCCGGCTTCTTTCGGGGACGCGTCCAGGACCTGAGGGAAAAGCGGGCCTCTGCTATCGACTCACGGACGGTCTCCAGGTGAGGTAGAGCCTCTTCTCTGGTCCGTCCCGGAAGAAGCAGCGTGAACTCCTCACCACCGTAGCGATATGCCTTCGCGCCTCCGCTGGCGCGTGCCAGCCGCGAGGCCACGAGCTGGAGCACCTGGTCGCCGACGTCGTGTCCGTGCTTGTCGTTGAACTTCTTGAAGTGGTCGACGTCGACCATTGCGATCGTGTAGGTGCCCTGGATGCCGTCGAGATACTGCATGAGCGCCCTTCGACCCGGCAGTCCCGTAAGCTCGTCACGGTATGCCATCATGTAGGACGTCTCTACCAGGCCGATCGTCAGCGTGAGCCCCGAGGCCATCAGAAACAGTGCAGATAGCGCGTCCCCGGCCTCGGGATGCATCGCGACCATGATCAGAACTACGCACCAGATGAGTGCCCGCTCTACAGGACCGCGATACCGGTAGAAGCCGTAGCTGACCGCGAGGAGTGTCAGGAGCGCCACCACGACGGTAACACGTGGGTACCCCGGCCAGATCTCCGTCTCCAGCGGTAGAAGCGTTTGCTGCGCGGCGAACGATGCCACACGGGCCGGATCTGCGAAGATCAGGGCGGAGACCGCGATGAGCGTCCCGGCTCCGAGTACCTGCAGTGCGCCGACCCTCGACGCGATCCCCCGATCGCGGACCACGGCCAGGGCTCCGAGCAGCAGGAGCAGCATGGTGCCGAACGCGAGGAGCAACTCGCTCCGATCGACCTCACCCAGCACGGCGATGTCGAGGAGCGCGAGTGCCCCGAGTACGATGAACGCGCGGCTGCGGTGGAACACCCAGGCGAGGGCGAGCCCGGCTCCGTAGACGACGAGGCCGTACGTGCCGGCAGCGTCCGCAACCGTGCTGTCCGAAGCCAACAACAGGAAGGCGACCGCGGCGAGGAGTACGCCCGCACCGGGCGCCAGCGCCCTGAGGGCCGACTTCACCTGGACGTCACGGCTGGGAGATGATCGGAGGTAGCCCCTGCGTGGCGAGAAGCCGATTGAACTGGGCGACATCGGCGTCGGCGAGTTCAAGCCAACGCTGGAGATGAACCGTCAGTTGCTCTCGATACAAATCACGGATCTCGATCATCTGATCGGTGGGAGGATCGTCCGAGCCACCGGAATACCCTGCCAGGCTGGAAATCTTCGCGAACAGCTGTCGCGGCCAGCGTATCGTGTCCTGTCGCGCGGCCCCGCCGCTCAGGCGCAGGTCGAACAGACCGGACTCGAGTTCCACGAGGGCCGCTTCCAGGGCCTCACCCGCTTCGATGACGTCCGCGTATCGTACCTCTCCGCCAATACGTTCTTCCAGATCCATCAGCCCTTTGCGCGCCCACTCGATCCGGTCGATGAGCGCTGCTGTCGAGTCACTCATTTCACGCAGCTCGAGCTGAAGATCGAGCTGTGCTGTCATGTCGGCGGTCGACGCCTCGGACGCCGGATCCTGGAGCACGTCGAGCCACACCGTCTCCTCTTCTCCACCAGCCACGAGCGTGACCCGATATCGGCCCGGCAATGCAAGCGGTCGAACCGCACCGCCGTCGGGCGCCGGGCGCCATCCGGCGTCTCCAACGGTCACGTGCGAGTGCTCCGCGGCCGGTGTACGCAGGCGCGGGGTCGACGAAGCGTCGTACCTGAGGTTCCACACGACCCGGTTCAGCCCGGCCCGGGCACCTCTCACGGGCAACGTTCGAACCGGCTCCCCGGAAGCGGTTTCGATGCGGACCATGGCTCCGCCCTCGAGCTCCGATCCGAGGTAGAAGTTGATGGACGCGCCCGCATCAGGATTCTCGCCGGCTGCCGGATCCCCGGGTTGACTCGATCGTCCCTCGCGAGGCACGAATCGGTACGCCGGTCGTGGCTCGAAGAGGTGCGCGGCGCTGGCCAGGACCTCGGGCGTCATCCTCTGGATC
>JBDGVT010000003.1:0-67837 GCA_039585495.1 Gemmatimonadota bacterium
TGGTACTCGCACGTCGGGTGGATCTTCAATCCGTCGAACTGGGAGCCGGACTACGGGACCGTGAAGGACCTGACCCGATACCCCGAACTCGTGTGGCTCGACAAGCAGGTGTATCTCCCGGCGATCCTCCTCGGATTCGGGGTCTGGGCGTGGGGTGGTTGGGCCATGCTCGTCGTAGGCTTCTTCTGGAGCACGGTGCTGCTGTTCCATTGCACCTTCTTCATCAACTCCCTGGCCCACGTCTCGGGGTCGCAGCGGTATCTGACCGGCGACGACTCCAGAAACAACTTCTGGCTCGCGCTCATCACGCTCGGTGAGGGCTGGCACAACAACCATCACCACTACCAGAGCTCAACCCGGCAGGGCTTCCTCTGGTGGGAGATCGACGTTTCGTACTACGTGCTCAGGGTGATGGCGGCCTTCCGACTCGTGTGGGACCTGCGGGATCCACCCGCGGCGATCATTCGCGGCGATCGTCCAGTCGGCCGAAAGGTCGTCGAGAAGGTGGCGTGGGAGCTCGCCGCCACCTTCAACGTCGAGAGCATATCGGCATCGGTGCGTGAGGCGTGGGCTGAGTCCCACGCGATGGAGGACCTGGCGGAGCGCGCCCGACGCACTCGGGATCAGCTCGAGGATCGCCTCGCCGAGATGTCTCTTCCTCATCTGCCGACCATCCCGGAGCTGCGCGAGAAGGCTGAGGAGATGTTCCAGGAGTCGCCGTCACTCGATACGGTCGTGAATCGCGCGCACTCGATTCTGGCTGAGGCTGTGGCCGCCCACGTCTGCGAGACCGCACTGTCGGGCGCGTAACGCGCAGCCCTGGCACGCGCTATTAATCGCTTGCCCCGATTAGAGGTCCGGGTCATTCTTTCAGGCTTCGAGTCTCACGGGCGCCGCCTGGTGTCCGTCCTCCTGTAACCAGAAACGGACGCACACATGGAGTCGGCCCTAAACAACTTCCTGCAGCCCATCGTCGATTTCGCGAACACGTACATCATCGAAATCGGCCCGAGCGTAGGTGGAGAAACGATCGCCATCATGGTGATCCTGCTGCTCGGCACCGGGTTGTATCTCACGGTGCGAACCGGGTTCGTCCAGATCTCCAAACTCCGGCATGGTATCGAGGTTACGACTGGAAAGTTTGACGATCCCGACGACCCGGGCGACGTAACCCACTTCCAGGCGCTGACCACTGCGCTGTCGGCCACGGTCGGTATCGGGAACATCGCGGGCGTGGCGATGGCGATTCACTGGGGCGGACCGGGGGCACTCTTCTGGATGTGGGTCACGGCTTTCCTCGGGATGGCCACGAAGTACTCCGAGGTCACGCTTGCCCAGAAGTACAGGACCACGGATGCGGTCGGTACCGTCGCCGGAGGCCCGATGTACTACATCGAGCGTGGGCTTGGCCCGGCCTGGAAGCCGATGGCGATCTTCTTCGCGGTCATGCTGGGCTTCACGGCGTTCCTGACCGGAAATGCGGTTCAGGCCAACACCGTCGCCGATCAGATGTCGACCTTCGGGATTTCGGCCGGCGTGACCGGTGCGATCACGGCCACGATCGTGGCGGCGGTCATCCTCGGTGGTATCTCACGCATCGGGAGGGTTACCGCCTTCCTCGCGCCCTTCATGGCGGCGATTTACGTCACCGGCGCGTTGCTCATCATCATGCTGAACGTCGGCGCGCTGCCCGGAGCAGTCGCGACGATCTTCACGGAGGCGTTCAACCCGCAGGCGGGTGTGGCCGGGGTGGGTGCGGGCGTATTCGTCGTGACGCTCATGTGGGGCGTGCGCCGAGGCCTGTTCTCGAACGAAGCGGGCCAGGGCTCGGCGCCGATCGCGCACGCGGCCGCAAAGACCGACGAGCCCGTGTCGGAGGGCGTCGTCGCACTGCTCGAGCCGTTCATCGACACCATCGTGATCTGCACGCTCACGGGTCTCGTCATCGTGATGACGAACACGCACGACACGCGCTTCCCCACCGAGCTTACGCTGGGCGGCGGGGACATCACCTACACGGCGATGGCGGAGGGCAACCGGTACGAGGGCGTGGACGCGCCACCGCAGATTGCCATTGCGAACGGTGCGCACACGGCAACCGGTCTCGGGGCTCCGCTCGTGTCTTGGCATGAGGCGAGCGTCGAGCGCCTGTACACGGACGAGGGGCAGACACAGCTCTTCACCGGCACGGTCTTCCCGACCCGTGGAGAGGCGGTGGCCGCGGACGGGACGACCTATTCTTCGCTCTACGGTGACGCCGTCGAGAATGGCGCTCCACTGACGGCTGCCGCCTTCAGGACCGGATTGTCCAGGCTGGGAGACTGGGGGCACATGATCGTCGTGCTGGGCGTGCTCCTCTTCGGAATCTCAACCGCGATCTCGTGGAGTTATTACGGAGATCGCTGCGCGAACTACCTCTTCGGGCAACGGGCGGTATTGCCCTACAAGGCAGTGTTCGTCGGGATGCACTACATGGGTGCGGTGCTGCCCTTGGCGGTCGTCTGGGCGCTCGGTGACGTAGCCCTCGCGATCGTCATCTGGCCGAATCTGATCGCGCTGCTCCTTCTGGCGCCGGTGGTCGTCGAGGAGACGAAGTCCTACTTCGATCGGAAGCCGTACGAATCCATGGCGGCGAAACAGGCTGCGAAGCAGGCGGCGATGCGCTCCGAGTAGAGCGCCGACGGTAGATTAGCTCTGGGGCGACTTCGAGGATTCCCCTCCTCGGGGTCGCCCCTTTTCTTTCCGATCAGCCCCGAGCGGCTACGACCAACTTGCGTGCGCGCGCGCCGTCCACGCCGGACGCGGCGACTCCGCCGGACATGACCGCGCTCCCGACGATGATCCCGTCGCACTCGGCAAGCGTCCGTGCCACGTTCTGCTCGGTGACCCCCGAACCGACCACGACCTCGGCTTCCGCGACGGCGAGCTTGATCGCGCGAAGATCCTCCATGTCCGTGGCTATTCCCGTGCCGGTACCGGACACGACGAGTGCGTCTGCCAGGCCACGGCGCCACGCATCCGCGGCAGCCGAACCGATCTCGGAGCCGGCGGGCGGCGTCGCGTGCTTGACGTGAACGTCTGCGAGGATAGCGATGTCGGTGCCGAGTTCCTCCCGTCGCCGGAGCGTCTCTGCGGCTCGTCCTTCTACGAGCCCCTGATCGGTCCACATCGACCCGCAGTGTACGTTGACTCGAATGAAGCGGCCGCCCGCGACGGTGGCGACCGCGAGTGCCGCGGCCGCGTCGTTTCTGAGGACGTTCACGCCCACCGGTAGGGACGACGCCTCCCGCACGGCGAGAACCACCGAGGTCATGGCGGCGACCGTGGCGGGAGGCACCTCGCCTCCGTGGAACGGCACGTCTGAGTAGTTCTCCACCACAAGGCCATCGAAGCCTGCTTCGGCGAGCGATCCGGCGTCCCGCACCGCCCGTTCGATTACGTCTGCCATCGCTCCTCCCCACCGGGGGGAACCTGGGAGCGGAGCGAGATGAACCATCCCGATCAAAGGGGGCTGGGGCCCCCATATCTGGCGAAAGCCCTGTACTCTCATTGTCTTTCCTCGTCGGTTCCGGGGCGGGGTCTTTTGTCGGGCGATCTCCCGACCATTCGACCGGGGACGACGGCGCCTTGCCCGAATCGGTCCGCAATCGCGTCGACCACCCGAGACACGTTGCGCTCGCGCTCGGTCTCGCCTGCCACGGCTTCTTCCTCGAAGAGCCCGAGTTGATGAGCCGCGTCTGCCGCGACGAGTCCCGTCAGGCCGACCCCGAGCAGCCTCGCCGGAACGCGACGGCTCGAACGAAGCTCACGAAGTAGTTCGCGTGAGACCTCGTAGATGGCGGTGTTCGATTCGATCGCTTCGGGTACCGTGCGGCTATGCTGTCTCGTTTGGAAGTCGTGGTCGCGGAGTTTGACCGTCACGGTCCTGGCTCGAAAGTCCCGCTTCCGGAGTGACGCACCGACGGAGTTCGCCAACTCCAGTAGGCGCCTTTCGAGGTCGTCGTCGTCACTCACGTCCTCGAAGAACGTGCGCTCGGAGGAGATCGACTTCCGTCGTTCGGCGGGGTCTACGCGGCTGTTGTCCATTCCCCTCATGCGACGGTACAGCCAGGCGCCACGGCGTTGCCCGAACCATGCCTCGAGCCATTCCGGTTGCACCTGCATGGCGTCCTCGACCCGAACGAGACCCTTCTTCTTCAGAGCCTGCACGAGCGAGGGTCCAACGCCGGGCAGGTCGGCGAGGTCGAGTCCGTTCAGGAAGTCCTGCTCCCCTCCGGGCGGCACGATGTGGACGCCCGCCGGTTTGGCCTTCGTCGTTGCGAGCTTCGCGATAACGCGCCGCGTTCCACCCCCGAGAGAGACGGAGATGTCCGTACGTTCGAGCACGGCTTCCCTTATGCGCCAGGCGGTCTGTTCGAGGGTCTCGTCAGCGAACAGTCGCTCGGTGCCCGATAGGTCGAGATAGAACTCGTCTACGGAGGCGGCCTGGACGACCGGGGCGAGCTCCTCGAGCACGGCCCGCACTTCGCGGCTACGACGCGTGACCGATCCACGCGGGACGCTGGCGACCGTCGCCTGAGGGCAGAGACGGAGCGCTTGGGCCGTCGGCATTGCCGAGCGGACCCCGAACGCCCTCGCTCCATACGACGCGGACGTCACCACACCACGCCCGCTCGGTGAGCCCCCTACGATGAGCAATCGCGCTTTTCCCGCACCCTCAGGGTCTTCCAGGCGGGCGACCTGAACGAAGAAGGCGTCACAGTCGACGAGTAGAATCCTTCGTTCACGGGGCTGATCGACCACGGCGTGCTCGGGTGTCTCGGAGTTTGCTGAGGGGAACCGAGTCGGATAGAATCCACGCCAAGGCCCCGTCCAAGGTAGCGGACCGGGTCCGCATTTGGGACGCATCAGCGACCTTCCACGACTACGCAGAAACGCCAAGGAGTCCGGCACGATGTCCTATCCCTTCGACCTTCCAGAATTGGGCTACGCTCACGACGCGCTCGAGCCTCACATCGACGCGCGCACCATGGAAATCCACCACGGCAAGCACCACGCCGGGTACACGAGCAAGCTCAACGCGGCGCTCGAAGATCACCCGGAGCTGCATGGTCGTTCCGCGATCGAACTCATCGCGGACCTCGACTCGCTTCCGGAGTCAATCCAGGGCGCGGTCCGGAACAACGGGGGAGGGTATGTGAACCATGCGCTCTTCTGGAGCGTGATGACGCCCGGCGGGGCCGACTCCCCTGAAGGGGCTCTCGCCTCGGCCATCGATGCCGCGTTTGGCTCACTCGACGAGTTCAAGGCTCGATTCCAGGCTCTTGCGGGCGGACAGTTCGGTTCCGGCTGGGGCTGGCTTTGCGTAGGTGCCGACGGCGCGCTCACCGCGATCGCTACCGCGAACCAGGACAGCCCGCACATGCAGGGACTCACGCCGATCCTGGGCGTGGACGTTTGGGAGCACGCCTACTACCTGAACTACCAGAACCGCCGCCCCGACTACCTCGCCGCCTTCTGGAACGTGGTGAACTGGGACGTCGTGGCTGAGCGTTACGCGTCGGCCGGAGGCAGCTGAGAACGGCCGAAACATCCGAGTGCGGGAGCCGGGGTCGCGACGTCGCGGCCCCGGCTCTTGTCGTTCCGGACCCTGAGCGCCTGGCTCGGGTTATGGAAAAAAGACGGCACATCACGATTCTTGTGTGACGGAAAACATCTGTTTACATATGTATCGCCCCGATTTACGGGTGTGCCGCGAACCTGAACAGACCGGAATCAATGCTCCTGGTGCGACCCCTCGTCCGTGCTTCAAGTCTGACCGCCTACGGTCTGGCCTTGATGCTCGTCGGAGCGGGTATCGCGCCGCTGTCCGGACAAAGCCTGAGAGGCTCGCCGTCCTCACTCGACCGGCAGAATCGAGTGGCGAGACAGCATGACTTCACCTACATCGAAACACCCGACAGGGTGAGGTTCTTCGCGAACCAGGGTTGGCTGGTCCCCATCGAGTCCTCCGGGGACTTCATCGTGAAGAACGACGTGTCCTTCCCGTACGCGCGTCCGGAGGTGCAGCTGTTCGCCCGCCGATTGGGCTCTCAGTACCGCCGGGCCTGTGGTGAACCCCTGGTGGTGACCAGCCTGACGCGACCGACGAATCGCCAGCCACGAAACGCCTCGGATCGGACGGTGCATCCTACGGGGATGGCCCTCGATCTACGCTACAGCTGGAACACCGCGTGTCGGAACTGGCTGGAAGGAGTTCTGACCAGTCTCGAACGACAAGGCGTTCTCGAGGCGACCCTCGAGCGAAGCCCGCGGCACTACCATGTCGCGATCTTCCCCGACCAGTACTCGCGGTACGTGGAACGGTCGACGACCTCAAGGTGGCGAACGGCATCGACGGAAGTCGGATCTTTGCGGGTCAGGTGCTCGAAGTCCCGATAGGCAGCAACTGACCGCCGGACGGAAGCACCCGTGAGTCGCCAAGAGCGTCGACGGCTCATCGACCCGGCAGGCATCTCAGGGAGGGAGCGTTACCAGCTCATGACGTCGCTGGTCGTACCGCGTCCCATCGGATGGCTTTCGACCTGGGGTGAAGGCGACGTTCCGAATCTGGCTCCGTTCAGCTACTTCGGTGCCCTGTCCGTTTCGCCCATGCTCGTCGGCGTTTCCATCGGGCATCTGAGGGAGGGGTTCAAGGACACGATGGTGAATCTGCGCGCTCGCGGCGCGTTTTGTGCGAACGTGGTCACCGAACCGTTCCTCGAGCGAATGAACGAGACCTCGGCGACGGTTCCTCCCCAGGAAGACGAATTCGAACTCGTCGGGCTTGCTCGCGCACCCTCGGGCCGTGTGGACGCGCCCTTCGTGGCCGACTGCCCGGCCGTGCTCGAATGTGTCGTCCGCCAGGAGGTCGACCTGGGAGGCGCCCCGAATACGCTGTTCATCGCTGAGGTCGTAGGACTGATTCTTTCCGAGGACCTTCCATTCGAGGACGACACGATGCTGGTAGCGGCCGAAGCGCTCCGGCCGGTCGGGCGACTCGGCGGCGCGGCGTACGCGATACCTGCCGAGGTACGTCGAATCCTGCGGCCCGACCACCGTTGACGGCTGCGTCTGACCGCAGCGCCTGAAGTCAGCGGACGGATCCAATCCCCTCTCTCGCAGCACCGCCCCAGAGCAGCTCCATGCCGGCCGCGTAGTCGAGCAGAAGCGCTTCGTCTTCGGAGCCCCGGTCGACGTAGACGAACGCCGGGCGCTCGACCGCTTCGAGGACGGCGATGTTCCCGACCGGACCCAGGTCGCGGGCAAAGACGACCTCCACACCCGGCAGCGGCGGTCCCTGCCACGCGACCAGTTCGAGCTCCAGCACGCCCAGGCGGTCCGATCGTGCCTCCCTCAGACACGAGGCGTCCACGACCACGCCTGGCTCTACGCGGACCAGGTTGCCCGGGGAGAGCGAGCGAGTCTCCAGGCTGGCCGGACTCCCCGAAACAGGGTCGAGGTCGAGTGGGGGAGGGTCCGCAGCAGGGTCGCCCGCCGTTCGCCAGCGTGTGTACCGATCCACCGCACAGACGTCGTTTCTCCGGAGTGCCGTCTCGATCGAGTCCTTCCGCATGCCATCGGATCCAAGACGCGCCGCGATACGCGATGCCCAGCTGCCATGTACGAACACGATCGCGGTGTCGACCGGCGGGTCCGGAAGCATCACCGCGCCGGGCGTCATCTGGTTCCGAACGGCGCCGATCGATAGAGCCCACGCAGCCAGCATCGCGACCGAGAGGCTCCAAGCGCCGAGCCGCGAAGCTCCGGGGCGGAGGATCACGACACCGGATACAGCGAAGAGGGCGATCCATGCAGGCGTACTTTCGATGAGCATCCTCGGACCCATGTGGATCCCGTGGTGCCAATAGGCTGCGTTCGCGAGAACGGCTGCCGCAGCCCAGGCCGCGAAGACCGTGACCCCCCTTGGAAGTGGCCGCACGATGAGCACCGCGCCGATGAACGCCAGGGTCGGGATCGGGCTCTCGAACAGTTTGAGGCCCAGCATCGTCAAGTCTCCGCCGGTGTATCCCATGGCCTCGACCGCGCCATAGAGATTGCCCCACGGGTCCACCCCGAATCCCAGCCCGTGGGAGGGACCGAACGCCGCGGAGTACCCGAGTTGAAGAGGGTGCTCGAAGAGCCGGGCGTTCCACCAGAAGAGAAGGCCGGCGAAGGGGAGTCCGCCAAGGCACATCGCCCCGAGGCGTCGCAGTTGGGCGCCGGCTGACAGCTCTTCGGTCTGGGTCCCGGGCCACCACAGAACCAGGAGGATCGCAGCACCGGACGAGAGGCCCACCCACGGCCGGGCCCCGATCGCGAATCCGAGCGCGACGCCGGTGGCGACGGCCCAGACGAGACTCCCGCGCGTGGCTCGCACGCCGGTGTAGAGCACGAGGGCGAGGCCCGCCGCCGCCGTCGCGTGGCTGAGATGGGTGCTGCCCACGAGGAGCCAGAAGGGCGACACCGCCAACAGCAGCCCGACCGCGCGGGCGGGCGTCGAACCGATCAGGCGCTCTCCGGCCGATACGGTAGCGGCTGTCGCCACTCCTATCGCGACGGGTCCGACGAGCCATGCCAGGCCGCCCGCCAACCCCGCCGCGAGAAGGAGGGTGTGGACGGGGGGGTAGATGGACGCCCATCCGCCTTGGACTCCGATGCCGTTCTGGATCGTCCATGCGGCTGCCGGACCCTCGAACGGGATGGTCATCCTCCCGGAAACAATGGCTCTGGCGTGGAGGAGTTGGGCCATCTCGTCGACGCTCGTGGGGCTCCCTCCGTGGACGGCGATCGCGAGGATACCGGCGAGAGATGCGGTCACGACGCCGATTCCGATCGCGAAGGTCGCCGGGGTCGGGGTGGTCAGCCAACGGACCGCGGTCTCGCTCCACCGGATCGGAAGACGACCCCGCGGAACCATCCTCACGCACACCCAGGCAAACGTCACCACGATGAGCGTGCCGGAGATCCCGACCGTCCACGCCGCTTCCGCCGCGGCCCGAGTCGCTGCACCCGCCGGCCCGGTCGCCGCGGGGTCGAGAAGACGGTGGATGGGGGCGTACGCCGAGAGCAGCAGCGCGGCGCCGAGAAGTCGGCGGAGGTAGGGCATGGGGACGCAATGTGCGGACGCCGCCCCGCAGTTGCCACCCATCGTTCCCTTGGCGTGACGGTCGGGTCGCCGTTGCAATCTGCGGGAAGACAATTCTTGCAGATTGCGAGGGGGAGTGTGTACCCTTCGGGTGACGCTCAACCCTTCGATGCTCGCGCCCCCGGCGGGCAGATTCGAAAAACCCCCGGAGCCGAGTAGCGTGGCTGAGTTGGTGGGCCCGGCGGACTTCTCTCCGCCACCAGAGCAACAGCTTCTCCGAGGCGATCTCCTGCGGTGGCTCTACGTCGGGCGAATGACTCTCGTCACCGGCATCTTCGTGGCGGGGTTGGCGATCTGGGCGAATGCGCGCCCCGCCGAAACGCTGATCGTGACGGTGATGTTCATCCTCACCGGGGCAGTCACGGCGTGGTCCTTCTGGTTCACGCACATCACGAAACACGAACCGAGCGAGACGTTCCTGTACGCCCAGGTCGTCCTCGACTCGCTCGTAGTGACCGGCATCGTTCACCTGACGGGCGGGGCCGAGAGCGGCTTCGCCTCGCTCTACATTCTGGTCATCAGTGCGGGAGCGCTCCTTTTGCCGCTTCCCGGCGGCGTGCTGATCGGTGCGCTCGTGAGCATCTTCTACTTTGCCGACCTCGCGTGGGGATTCCAGGAGAGCTTCACGATCGACGTCGCCCTGCGGATCGTGCTGTTCACGGTAGTCGCGCTCGTGACCGGCCTCCTGGGAGACCGACTTCGACGGGCGGGTCAGGCACTGGGAGTCGTGGCTTCCGAACTCCATCAGTTGCGACTCGATACCGGCGACATACTCGCCAACCTCTCCACGGGCGTGATCACCGTGGACCGGGACGGGCGCCTGGCCTACGCGAACCCGGCGGCCGAGGCGCTCCTCGGCATTCGGCTCGGAGCTCTGCTCGGCCGACCCGTCCTGGACGAGGTGGACCAGGTCGCTCCGGGCCTGGGCTCTCTGCTACAGGCGGCGATTCACAGGCGCGCGCCGGTTTCGCGAGGCCGGGTAGAGGCGGTTACGAGTCGCGGCGCCATGTTGCTGGGCGTCAGCACGGCTGTACTGGAGCGTGGAGAGCACGAGATGCCGTCCGCGACCGCGCTCTTTCAGGACATCACGGATCTAGAGCGGCTCGATGAACTCAACGTCCGGGCCGAGCGACTGGAGGCTGTGGCGACCCTGTCCGCATCGCTTGCTCACGAGATCAAGAACCCGCTCGCGTCCATCCGCAGCGCAGTCGAGCAGTTGAGCCGGGGCAAGCTCTCCGAGGTCGACCGGGGTGTGCTCGAACGGCTCGTGATCACGGAGTCTGATCGACTGAGTCGGTTGTTGTCGGAGTTCCTCGACTACTCCGGCCTCGGCATGAGCGCGAGGGAGCAGCTCGACATTCACGCCGTCGTCCGTGGGTGCCTCCTTCTGGTCAAGCAGCATCCAGATCTGAAGGGCGTCGATGTGTTGGCCACGCTCGACGAAGGCCCGATTCCGATCATCGGCGATGCAGACCTGCTCCACCGGGCCATCTTCAACCTCGTGTTGAACGGCGCTCAGTCCGCTGGTCCGGGAGGACGGGTCGTGGTGTCGCTCGAGAACGAGCCCGATCGGTTGCGACCCAGGGGCACCGACATCCAGCGGCCGATCCGGATCTCTGTGGGAGACAGCGGTGGCGGAATCGATCAGGCCGAGCGAGGCAGGATCTTCGACCCGTTCTTCACGACGAAAGCCGGTGGAAGCGGACTGGGCCTCGCTGTCGTGCACCGGGCGGTCGAAGCCCATGCCGGAGCCACCTTCGTCGAGCGAAGCGAGGACGGTGGCGCAGAGTTCGTGATCTTCCTTCCCGGCGTCGGCGCAGGTGATCTGTCCGATGTCGAAACCACCGGAGCAATACGTTGAAGATCCTCCTGGTCGATGACGAGACCGCGATCCTCGATACCCTGGAGATTCTCTTCCGAGGGGAAGGCTACGAGGTCTCCGTGGCCGATTCCGGTCCGAAGGCTCTTGCCGCCCTCGAGGATGAAAGGCCGGACATCGTGCTCACCGACATCCGGATGCCCGGAGCCAGCGGTCTCGAAGTGCTCTCCGAAGCGCGGGAGATAGATCCGGAGATGGCCGTCATCCTCATGACCGCCCAGGCGTCTCTGCAGTCGGCGGTCCGCGCCGTGAACGAGGGAGCCTACTACTACCTACAGAAGCCGTTTGCCAATGACGAGTTGCTCGCGATCTGCCGTCGCGCTGTCGAAGCCCGCCAGCTCAAGGTGGAGAACAAGCGGCTCAAGAAGGCGATCAAGAGTCGCACCGAACCGGGTGCCCAGCGACCCACCGGAGCGGCACCCGGCTTCGTCGACGTGCTCGAACTCGCGGAGACGGTGTCCTCGACCGATTCAACCGTTCTCATTTCGGGAGAAAGCGGCACGGGTAAGGAGGTCGTGGCACGCTACATACACAAGCTGTCGGGCCGCTCGGACCAGGCGTTTCTCTCGATCAACTGTGGGGCCCTGCCGGACAGCCTTCTCGAGAGTGAGCTGTTCGGGCATGTGAAGGGATCGTTCACGGGGGCCGTGAAGGACAAGGACGGACTCCTCGTTGCGGCCGAGGGCGGGACGTTCTTCCTCGACGAAATCGGGGAGATGAGTCCCGCGACACAGGTGAAGCTGCTGCGGGCGATTCAGGAGCGTGAAGTGATTCCGGTGGGCGCTACGAAGGCCGTGCCAGTCGACGTGCGCATCATTGCTGCGACCAACCGGGACCTCGAGGAGGAGATCACCCGTGGCGGTTTCCGCAGTGATCTGTACTATCGACTGAACGTCATTCAGCTCCGCTTGCCACCCCTGCGCGAAAGACGGGAGGACATTCCAGTTCTTGCCAATCACTTCCTTCGGGCGAAAGCGACGGATGATGCCGAGCCCAGAAGGCTGAGCGATGAGGCGATGGACGTGCTCAAGGCATACGACTGGCCAGGCAACGTCAGAGAGTTGGAAAACGCGCTGGAGCGTGCCGCCGTGGTCTCGACGAGCGATGTGATCGGGCCCGGTGCGCTCCCCGAGCGGGTGCGAGAGGCGCCGACCCCTCGGCTGGGCTCCGCCGAGCTGCTGTCCAACCCCACGATGGAAGTCGTGGAACGTGCATACATCCTCTGGGTGCTCGAATCGGAGGGAGGCAACAAGACCCGAGCCGCGGAAGTGCTCGGGATCGACCCCTCCACCCTTTACCGCAAATTGAACCGCTACGGGATCGCCGTATGATGATGCCTGGACACCTGGGCCAACGAAGGAAGGCCGACGAGGATCTCGGATGGGACCGGGTGCGACTCTCGGTGGTCATTCCGATCTACAACGAGGTGCGGACCGTCGAGACCCTGCTGCGTAGGGTCCGGGAAGTCCCGTTGTGGCTGGAGGTCATCGCCGTGGACGACGGGTCCACGGACGGGACGAGGGACGTGCTTCCGGAGTTCGAGGGTACGCTCATCGACACCCTCATCTTCCATGAGAAGAACCAGGGGAAGGGGGCGGCGCTGCGCACGGGGTTCAAACACGCCACCGGCGATGTCGTAGTGGTGCAGGACGCCGACATGGAATACGACCCTCGCGAATTCCCGATGTTGCTCATGCCGATCCTCTCCGGGAAAGCAGACGCCGTCTACGGCTCGCGCTTTCTTGGCGGGCCACATCGTGTGCTCTTCTTCTGGCATTCGATCGGGAACCGCTTCCTCACCCTTCTGTCCAACATGTTCACCGATCTGAACCTCACGGATATGGAGACCTGCTACAAAATGGTGAGGCGCGAACTCCTGCAGTCGATCCCGCTGTCCGCGAATCGGTTCGGCATCGAACCGGAGCTCACTGCGAGGCTCGCTCAGGCGGGTGCCCGCATCTTCGAGCTTCAGATCAGCTACGATGGCCGGTCGTACGACGAGGGGAAGAAGATCGGCTGGAAGGATGGTGTGTCGGCACTCTGGTGCATCTTCAAGTACAACGTGTTCGGTCCTCGCGCGCCCCGGTGGACACCGCCGGAGGTCGCCCTTTGGGATACCAAGGAGCGACTGTCGTCGATTTCGGTGGATCGTGTCGACGAAGGGGAGGCCCAGAGGGCTCTGCCCGAACCCTCCGACGCCGACAGGAGTTGATGGCCTTTCGTTCCGAGTCGGTTCACCTGACTCGACTCGGCTCCCCCCTGCGCGACAGGACGAGCGCGTTCCTGATCGTCGGCTTCATTGCCGGCGCCCTCTACCTCAACGCGCTGCCGAACCAATTCGCGTACGACGACCATCACATCATCTCGGTCAATACCGCGATCCACTCGATCGAGACACTACCCGGCTCATTAGTCGCTCCGTACTGGCCCGACGAGTACGGCGAGGAGCTTGGTCTCTGGAGGCCCGTTACGACCGGTCTCCTCGGCATCCAATACATCCTCGGGGGAGGGGACGCACTCCTTTTTCACACGGTGAACCTCCTCATCCACATGGTGACGTCGGTTCTCGTGCTGGCACTCTTGCTCGAGTTGATGTCGCTGGCCGCCGCGTTCGTGGGTGCGCTCGTCTTCGCGGTCCATCCAGTCCATGTGGAGGCCGTGGCGAACATCGTCGGCTTCTCCGAGCTTCTGTCGACCGCCGCCATCATCGGTGCGTGCCTGCTGCACATCCGCGCGGGACCCCGGAGTGACTGGCGAAGCGCGCTCGCGATCGGCGGGCTCTACCTCATCGGCTTCGGGGCCAAGGAGAGCGGGGTCACGCTACCCGGCCTCATCTTCCTTCTGGATGCCGCTCGAGGTCGGATTTCAATCAGCGACGTACCACGATATGTCGCCGACCGGTGGCGGACCTACCTCGTGATGCTGTGTGTAGCGATCGGGCTGCTCGCGGGTCGCTTCGCGATTCTGGGCAGCATCGCCAGCCCCTTCGCGCCGGTCGGCGCCGAGGTGCTGCTCGAGATCCCGAGAATCTGGACACTCTCCGATGTCTGGATGCACTACGTGCGTCTGTGGGTGTTCCCGCTCGATCTGTCGGCGGACTATTCGCCGAACATCATCCCGGTTTCGTTCGGTTGGAGGGCTGAGAGCATTGTCGGAGCGTTCCTTGCGCTCCTGGTGCTGGGGATCGCGTTCGTCGCGTGGCGCCGTCCCGACATGAAGGGTGGCTCGGACACATCGAAAGCGGCGGCGTTCGGGGTCGTGTGGTTCATGATCTCCATCTCTCCGACCTCGAACACCCTCTTCCTGTCCGGCGTCCTGATGGCGGAGCGGGTCCTGTATCTGCCCTCCGTCGGACTTGCGGCGGCAACGGGTTGGCTGATCGTCCGGTTGGCTCAGGATCGGCGTCGACTCGCCTGGGGAGGCTTGTGCGTCGCGGTCATCGCGAGCTCGGTGCGGGTCTGGACGCGGAACCCGACGTGGCACGACACCGATACCATGATCGCGGTCCTCATCCGTGACTACCCGTACACGGGGCGCTCTCAGTGGGCGTTGGGCGACCAGTTCTTCCTGCGGGGTCGAGAGAGTGAGGGGCTGAGGGCCTATCGGGCGGCCGTGGATCTGCTCGGGCCACAGCATGCGCTCATCCTCACGGTGGCGGGGCACATGATGGCGATGGAACGCTATCCTCCTGCCGAAACTCTACTCGGCTCACTGACCCGGGAGCAGCCGGACTTCCCTCACGCATTTCGGATGCTGGCGGATTTGCGGGCCGAGTACGGTGATGCTTTCGGCACCGAGGAATATGCTCGGGAAGCGCTTGCGCTCAGAGACGTAGATCCGACGCGTGCTCATCTTCTCGCGTGGGCGCTGGCGGCCCAGGGTCGCTATGACGAGGCGCTCGAAGCGAAGGAGGATGCGCTCGAGCAGGGCGGAGCGATCTTCTGGCAGGCGTATGTCTATGAGGCCTATATGGCGGACCGGCGGGGTGATACCGTCCGCGCCCTCGCGGCTGTGGACACCGCCTGGGCACAGGTATTGACGAACATCGGTCGGGCGACGCTCGATTCGGTCAGAGTGGCCGATTTTGGGCTCCAACCCCTGCTACCTGACTCGTTGGCGGTGGGTTCGTTGGTATCCGGTCGCGACCCGAATCGGTAGGCCAGGACTCTTGCAACGTGCCTGAGAGTTGCAGAATCCCACGGCAAATTGCGCCATGCCAGCCAAGGAAGGTGGTCGCGCAGAACCTCTAAGTCGTTGCCGCATAACAAATAACAGCGACATGACGCTCTTTGGACCCTGGCTTGCCACTTGAGACGCCCAAGAACAAAGTACCGTGTTTCACTCACACCTGGAGTAACACCGATGCGGGACAACAAGGGTTTTACCTTGATCGAGCTCCTCATCGTGGTCGTGATCATCGGAATTCTGGCGGCTATCGCCATTCCGAAGTTCAGCGCCACGCGTGAGAAGGCTTACTTCGCGGCCATGAAGTCTGATCTCAAGAACCTGGCCAGCCAGCAGGAGATCTACTACTCGGACGCATATTCGTACTCGTCGAGCGCTGATGACCTCGCGTTCACGAACTCCGATGGCGTTACGGTTGCGATGTCTGTAGTTACGTCGTCCGGTTGGGCGGCCACGGCCATCCACTCCGCGCTCGGCGGCGCGCAGGGTTGCGCGATCTACTACGGCACGGTCGCGACGGCTCCGTCGACACCGGTCGCGCCGGGGCAGCCTGGAGAGGTTGCCTGCACCAACTGACCGATCGGTCATTTGGAAGGATCCCGCGCCTCGGTGCGGGTGTGACATGAAGCGGTGGGGTGGTCCGGGCGCTGACCCGGGCCACCCTTCGTTTTGCCGGCCGGTCTTCTCGAGCCAACGGAGGAGGAAATGGAGACGCGTCGTTCGGGCTTCACCCTGATCGAGCTGTTGATCGTTGTGGTCATCATCGGGATTCTCGCGGCGATCGCGATCCCGAAGTTCACCGCTGTCCGTGAGAAGGCGTTCATGTCCTCGGCAAAGGCAGACCTCCGGAATCTTGCGAGCCTGCAGGAGGTGTACTACAACGACAACTACACGTTCTCAAATGATTTGACGGCGGTCGGCTTTGCCGGCTCGGAAGGCGTCACCATCGCCTTCGGAGAGGCGACGAACCTTGGCTGGTCGGCCACGGCGGCTCACATCGGACTCCCCCTGGATTTCTGTGCTTTCTTTCACGGCGATGCGACACCGGTCTCGCCCGCGACGGTTCCGAGCACGATTGGCTGTACCCGCTAGCTGCACGCGGCCTTGAGCGGTCGTGAATCCACGTCTCGACCACCCATTCGCTGGGCCAAAACGTTGAGTTGGGATCCCCTCCGCGCGAGGCGTCTCATCGTGCGCCTCGCCCTTCTGTTCGCCGTCGGACAGGCCATCGCAGTGCTCGGGGTCGTGTTCGCGTTGCCGGCCATGCGCGCGCCGACGGCAGGTCCTCTCCTGGTGCTTGGACTGGCTGCGGTCGACCTCGCGATCCTCGTCGTCTTCTCGGGCTGGATCATCAGGGGCTCGGTGTCCTCTCCGCTCCAGAAGCTCTCCACGGAGGTCCTTCGGATCGCGGACGGTGATTATCATCACCGCATCAGCGACACACACAGGGCGGAGCTTCGCGAGATCCGGGAGAGCGTCAACAGGCTGGCGGACCGACTCATCGCAGATCAGGGACTGCTCGCCGAGAACGTCCGATCGCTCGAGGATACGAACCGGGAATTGCTCCTGGCCCGCGATCAGGTGGTGCGCACCGCGAGACTCGCTTCAGTCGGGACGCTGGCAGCGGGGATCGCACACGAGGTCGGAAATCCCCTCGGCGCGATCATCGGGTTCGTCGATGTCGCGCGGGCCCGGGTGGAGAAGTCAGGGGGTGATACGGAGATTCTCGACGCGATCCGGGCAGAGGCCGCTCGGATCGATCGTATCGTGCGTGGGCTGCTCGACTACGCTCGACCGCCCGCCGAGGGTGGAGAGCCCGCGACCGCCGAGGAGGTGATCGGGCGGGTACGGAAGCTCCTGAAGAGCCAGGGCAAGTTCGAAGGGATCGCCACCGAATGGGGTTTTGGCGACGCCGGTTCCCACGCGGTGGAAGAACCGCACCGCCTCGAGCAGGTTCTCGTGAACCTCCTGCTCAACTCTCTGCATGCGGTCCGCGACGTCGAATCGCCCGCGGTGACCGTCAGGCTCTTCGAGGAGGAGGGCGAACTGGTCGGCATGCCTGCTCGGCGAGAGGAGGATCCTCCGGGTATCAACTACATGCATCGCCGCAGAGTGGCGGTCGGTGAGTCGGGTGTCGACGCCGTCGCGACGGCAGAGCGGGTGCTGGCCATCGAGGTTTCGGACAACGGCCCCGGAATCGCCGCGGAAGTCATGGAACACCTCTTCGACCCCTTCTTCACGACGAAGGAGCCGGGCGAGGGCACGGGCCTCGGCCTTTCCATCTGCGCCCGTCTCGTGGAAGGCATGGGCGGTCGCATCGACGCGCGGACCGACAGGCCCGAGGGAGCTGTTTTCGTAATTCGACTCCCACTCATGTACCATGGGGACCAACAAGGAGTCGTGGAGAGCCCGTGAAGATCCTGATAATCGATGATGACGCCGGTCTGCGGAAATCACTCTCGCTCATACTGAGTGACGCGGGCTACGATGTGGTGCAGGCCGAGGACGGTGAGCAGGGGCTCGCCACCGCCCGTGAGCAGTCGCCCGGCATCATTCTGTGTGACGTCCGTATGCCCAAGCTCGGGGGCCTCGAGTTCCTCGAGGCGTATAGGGAGGGCGGCGGTAACGCGCTCATCCTGGTGATGACTGCGTACGGAGGACTCGACCTCGCCATGGAGGCGATGAAGAAGGGGGCCTACGACTACATCCCGAAGCCGTTCGGGTCGGACGATGTGCTGTTGATCGTCCGTAAGGCGGAGGAACGCGAACAGCTTCGCCGTGAGGTGGGCCGACTCCGGCACGAGGTGCGTGCGGATGCCCGGTTCGGTGAAATCGTGGTCGGGTCACCCGCCATGCGGGAGGCGATCGAGGTGGTGCAGAAGGTGGCCCCCTACAGCTCGGCGGTACTCATCACGGGAGCGAGCGGAACCGGAAAGGAACTGGTAGCGCGTATGCTGCATCGAGAAAGCTCTCGGGCAGATGAAGCGTTCATACCGGTGAACTGCGGGGGTGTACCCGAGCAACTTCTGGAGTCGGAGTTCTTCGGCTATCGGAAAGGTGCATTCACCGGGGCGGACCGGGACAAGGAGGGGCTCTTCGAGGCGGCCGACGGCGGCACGCTGTTCCTGGACGAAGTCGGGGAGCTCCCGGGGGCCCTCCAGGTCAAGTTGCTGAGGGCCCTTCAGGAGGGCGAAGTCAGACGTATCGGGGCGACGGAGACCACGCGCGTCGACGTCCGGGTGATATCGGCGACCAACCGTGACCTCGAGGACGCGGTCGAAAATGGGCAGTTCCGGAAGGATCTCTACTACCGTCTGGCCGTGGTGCCCATTCACCTTCCGCAACTCCACGCGAGAAAGGAGGAGATCCCGGAGCTCGCGGTGCACCTCCTCGGGAGACACTCCGAACGACTGGGAGTCGCGGTCGACGGAATCGACCCGAAGGCGATGGAGCTGTTGCTCCAGTACTCGTGGCCGGGGAATATCCGCGAGCTGGAGAACGTATTGGAGCGCGCGCTCGTATTGACGGAGGACCAGACGATTTCGCTGGAAGATCTTCCGGAAGGGGTGCGCAGGCCTCCGCCCGATGGTCCGGCTCTCGGCGTCGACGGCGATGATCTTTCCGTGAAGAAGCACGGAGCCCGCCTCGAGCGCCACCTGATTCAGTTGGCGCTCGATCGGACCGGAGGCAACAAGACCCAGGCCGCCGATCTCCTCGAGCTGTCACCCCGGGCGCTCCGCTACAAGATCCAGGAGTACGGGATCGGGTAGTCCCGAGACGCCATCCCGACGCCCCGGCCGCGCAGGCAGCTTCGATGCATGCGCGGATACACACTTATCGAACTGCTCGCGGTCCTGACGCTCATGGCGGTCGGAGCATCTACGCTCGCACCGACGGCGCGGCGGCTGTCCGACACCGCTTCGGTCGCGGTAGCGCGGGAAGAGGTCGTTGCCGGCCTGAGCGAGGCCCGCTCGCGGGCGATGGTGGCTGCGGGGAGCTCGGTCACGATTATTTCGGACCCACCGGAACTGCGGATCCATGAGAGCGGAACCCTGCGGCGCTCGGTCGACCTGGGTGCTGACGGACCGCTCGAAGTCGTACTGAGTGGTGGACACGACTCGACTCAGATCCGCTTCGACGCGCTCGGGCTCGGTCGTTTCGCGAGCGAGACGATCGTCCTGAGAAGGGGATCCGCGACGGCGACCTTGGTAATATCGAGCTACGGTCGGGTGCGTCGCAGATGAGTAGGGGGTTTACACTCATCGAGGTCGTCGTGGCCATCATCGTGCTCGAGGTCGCGGTCGTCGGCGTTCTCGGGGCGATGGTGTTGTCTGCGAATATCATGAGAGAGGCCGAAGTGGTAGAGCGAGCGACGGCGCGAGCTCAGGGCGCACTGGACTCACTGGGTGCCGGGGGCGAGCCGGGGCGTGGTGTGGGAGTGTTCGATGGGGGCATCGTCGAATGGGCCGTCGGAGAGGCCGGTGAGGTAACTGTGACCTCGTCGAACGAGAGAGATGGAGCGGTCGTCGTACTCTGGTCGCGTGTACCGCTCCGGTGAGCAGGGCCGGGGGCACGGTTATCGAAGCGATATTCGCCCTCACGCTCGGCCTGTTCGTCGTGATGCTTGGTTTACAGACTGCGGCCCAGGTGAATCACGCACAGCGACGGCTCGATTCTCGGAAGGAGGCGATCGAATCGCTTCGTGTGCTCAGGCACGTCATGCGCCGTGAGTTCGCCCACACCAGGGCGATCGCTCCGCCCGCGTCGGACTCCGTCGCGCTGAGAGCATTTCGCGGTTTGGCCTTGTTGTGCTCACAAACTTTCGAACCGGGGCGGCTCGTTGTCGCCTACCGCGGGGACCGGCTCCCGGATCCATCGAAGGACTCGGTGGAGTTTACGGATGCCGACGGAGGTGTCCTCTACTCGGACCTGATTGGCAGCGGAGTTTCGTCCGACTCGTGTGGAGCTGCCGATTCCACCGAGATGATCCTCGCGTGGCACCTTGACCGACCGCCGGTAGTGCCCGTCGTGCTGGCCCGGGTGTTCGAGCGAGGCTCGTATCACCTCACTGGCTCGGCTCTCCGTTACCGACGAGGTGTGTCCGGCCGTCAGCCCCTGACTCCGGAAGTCTGGACGGATTCACAATCGAGTTGGCGAACGGAGGACGGCCGCATCGTAGTGACCGTGACGCCATCCGACTCGGTGGCCGGGGCCGCCTGGAGTGGGTTCCTGAGCTGGGTGTATCCGTGACGCGTCGGGCCCTCCACCAGCCCGCATCGGGCGAACGCGGTGCCGTGCTGGTCGTCGTGGTCCTCCTGGCAGTCGCCTTCCTCGCGCTCGGTCACGGACTCGTCCTCTCTTCACGATCGGCGCTGCGAACGGCTCGGCTCAGTGCACTGCACGCCCGACTCCTGGCGATTGCGGACGGGGCCTTGTTGGGGACGATACAAGAGGGTGGTGGCCCGTGGATGGACGGGGTGAGCCCCGGAGGCCGGGCCGGTGGGGCACGTAGGGCAGTTGGCCCGGATAGTGTCCGCACGGCTTGGCGCAGACTCTCGGCGGAGGCGTGGATGGTCGAGGCAACAGCTTGGTCGGAGGGTGGGCCGACGGTCGTCTCGAACCGGTTGGTTTGGGTGCTCGACGGTCTCGAGCGTGTGAGGTTGATGCCAGCGATTGTCGCGATCGGCCCGACGGGATCCGTGGCAGTGGCCGGTGCCATTCGCGGGGACGCGGTCCTGGACATCCGAGTTCCGCTGGAGGGTAGCATCTGTGCCCCCTGGAACACCGAGCTGCTCGCGGCCTTTCCGACGGGGAGCGCGCCGCTTCTGTCGGCGGTCGAGTCCCCGTCACTGGGGAAGATCGACGTTGCGCATCTTCTCTCCGACGCTCCCGTCCAGGTCAGCGGGACCGGGACGCCTGTCCCGGACGAGACCGGCAGCGTCTGCACGACGGAGAGGTCTTGGAACTGGGGTGACCCCGATCGTGGGTACCGACCATGTGGAGCGTATCTTCCGATGATTGGGAGCGAGTCGGACCTGGTGGTCGATGGCGGCGTCGGGCAGGGGCTACTCGTGGTGGACGGCGACCTCGAGTTGCGATCAGACGCTCGCTTCTACGGGATGGTCGTCGTCACCGGAACGCTACGTCTGCTGGAGCTGGCGCGCTTGGAGGGTCTCGCCATCGCATTCGGCGGGGTCGAGGTCGACGCGGGTGCCCGGCTGGATGGCTCCGCATGCTGGGCAGTTCACGCGTTGGCTGCACAACGGGGGATCCTCCGGCATGCCTTGCCACTCCACCCGGCCCGGAGGCTCGGCTCGTTTCGTTAGCGCGAGCCCGCTTCCTCGGCTTGGGTCACGAGTGCGTCGAGCAGTCGGTTCCGCACGTTCCACGGCTCCCGGCCTGTAAGCGGTACGAGCGACTCGATCGCCCGTCGAGCCTCCGCTGATTGGTTCATCTCGAGATTCGAGATCACCGCCAGGTCCAGAAGCAGCCTGACGGACATCCACTCCTGGCCGTCCGCGACCGGGCCCACGAGCTGGTTGGCAGCGGCGGCCGCCAGGGCCCAATCGCCCTGGCTGTATCCGCGCAAGACGTCCACCGTGGCACGAGCGTTGGGCGGGGCGTCGTGCCGAGCCATGAACGCGTCAGCGGTCGAATAGAAGGTCGAATCGATCCAACCCGACGTGCCCCAGTGCAGTGTATTCTCGGCTCGTACGAAGGCATCGGTCCATGCTTCCCAAGCGCCGAGCAAGGGGCGGAGGTCGGCGAACCCCATGAACTGTTGCATGCGGACCAGCTCGGCCTGCCAGATAGGGAATTCCTCGGGCGCGATGCCCCCACCTGCCTCGATCGCTGCTCGCAACCAGGCTCCACGTTCCCTCAACATGGCGGGCAGTAGCCCCTCGGCCGGCACCGTCGCGTATGGGACCCTCTGGAGGTGACGCCCAGAGAGGTAGCGTCCGAGGTCGACCCGGCTCACCCCGAAGCTGTGGAAGCCATCGGCTCTCACCTTGTCGAACCGGGTCCGCTCCGCGCCGACGTCGAGAATCGGACGAAAGTCGGAGTTCGGAGGGACACCCCGGTCCAGAAGGGCGCGGAACGTGTTCTCATCGAAAATGAACAACGACTCCCCATGTTGCGCACGCCATGGAGGCGTACTTCGCGTGAGGTTTCGAAACGATGACGACTCCACTACGGACCAGTCGGGTTCGTCCAACGCTCCCTTGCTCGCGACGATTGCTACGTCCGAGTCCCCCACGAGATAGCCTCGGTAGTGGGGGAACACGGCGTCGATTGCGGCGACTACCGACATCAGGAGGTCATCGTCCAACTCGTAGATCTGAATCCATTGGGCGAGTATGCCGTCATCGGCGAGAACCTCTGTCGTCCGGAGAAAGAACTCTCTCGTGAACAGACTCGCCGTGCCGCTTACCCACGGATTGCTCGGTTCGGAGAACACGATGTCGAACCGCTCGCGGTGATACGAGAAGAAGGACTTCGCGTCATCGAATACGAACGAAGCGCGCGGGTCGGCGAACGCGGTCGCGTTTGCCGGAAGGAATACGAGCGAGGCCTCGACCATGAATGGCTCGATTTCAATCGTGACGAGACGCTCCAGCGCGTCACTCGTCAGGAACGAGGCCCCTGTCATTCCCGAGCCGTGACCGATGTTGGCGACGGAGCGGGCGTCCGGCCGATGCGCAAGCGCCAGCATCGGTGCAACAACTTGCGTCGTGAAATCACGACCGGGAGGAACCGGTTCCTCCGGGAGCGTGTCCCGCCGATCGTGCAACCACCGATCCCCGAGCGAAGCGTCCGGTTTTCCATTCGTCGATAGCACGACAACCCGCTCGGCCAGGCTGAGGTACGCCGAGACGGTGGCTGTCCGGCCGTCTTGATAGTACAAACTCACGCGACTGTCGGGCTCTGGCATCTCGCCCGTACGAAAGACGCCGCTTCCGGTCGTGACCGGATCAAGGTGCACGACGAATCCGACGCCAAGGAAGGCCACGAGACTCACGGCGGCACCCGCCAGTACACCCCGACGCCTCGCCCCGACCCAGCGAGCGGAGCGTTCAAGAAGCCACAAGCCGAGCAGGACGTCGATCAAGCAACCGACCATGATCAGGCCCTTGAGACCCAGGAAGGGCAGGGCGAACAGCCCTGAAAGACCTGCGCCTGCAACCGCGCCGAGCGTGTTGAAGCCGTACACCTGCCCGATCGTACGTTCACCGGCACCGGCGTGAAGCAAAGATCCGGCAATGACCGGGAAGGTCGCTCCGGCAAGAACCGTCGACGGTAACATGACCGCGAGGCATAGCCCGTACCGTGCCAGGTTGAAGAGCGCATACCCTCCCGGCTGGCCGCCCAGAGATTGAGTCAGCCCCGCCGACATGTCGAACAACGTGAGGTAGATCGGAAGCGAAAGGAGCGCGGTGAGTCCCATCGCGACCTGGATCACGCCGAGTAGCCGCACCGGATTCTCGGTACGATCCGTCACCTGACGGACAACCAGGGCGCCCAGCGCGATTCCGAGAATGAAGGCTGAGAGCATCAGTTCGAAGGCGTGCGTGGCACTCCCGAGCACGAGCGACAGCATACGGATCCAGCCGATCTCGTAGGCGAACGAGGCGAGGGCTGTTCCGAAGCTCACGGTGAGCATCACCACCAAGAGAGGCCGGAGTCCGGGCGACCACGGAAGCGGCGACGCATCACCCTCCGCCGTCGCCGCACCAACTCGCTCGGCGCGCGAGGTGGGGTCGCGTTGTTGCGATACCCTGTGCGCGGGTCCGGTAGCCTGTCGGGTCACAGACCAGATGAGTCCAGCCACCACGAAATTGACCGTCGCCGCTGCGACAGAGGTGCCCGATAGGCCCAGGAGACCGATGAGCCAGAATCCGGCGAGGATGACGCCGAGCGCGCCGCCGATCGTGTTGAAGAAGTATGCCCGAGCCAGGGCGCGTCCCGGGTGGTGGGCATCGCTACGAACGAGCCCCGCCGCCATCAGGGGAAACGTGGCACCCAGGACTATCGCCTGAGGTAGGATGAGAAGGCCGGCAACCGCCCAACGTGCGGACCCGACGAGGGAGGCGGTTCCGATGGCGGGAAAGATTATGTCGTAGCTGGCGCCCGTGACGGCCTGGAAGATCGGGTGGAAGGCGAGACCAAAGACACCGAGCACAACCTCTGCCGCAGCGTACCATCGGAGAGGGCGTTCGACTCTCTCCGAGAGACGCGCCACGGCAAGCGCACCCACGGCCATTCCGCCGAGATACACGGAGAGGACAAGGACCTGTGCGTATGCGCTGTGACCCACGAAGAGGGACAGGTACCGGCTCCACAGGACTTCGTAGATCAACCCCGAGATGCCCGAAAAGAAGAATGCTATTGCGATGATTCGCGATCGGATCACGAGCAGTCCTTTTCAAGCAGGAGCGGGGTCGGCAGGCTCGTCATGGGCCGATCACGGCATATATCCTTTCCGCGTTGAACATAATTGCAGGGTACGGCAGGAACGTGCGGTGATGAATCCTTTACGGGGGCGAGACCCGGCGTCAATATTGAACGCACCCGTGGCACGGAACTTGGTCTATACTCCTGTCGATAACTCGGATCCTCTGAAGGCGATGCCCATGAAACGCGGAAACCGCGGCTTCTCACTGATCGAACTTCTGTTCGTCATCGTGATCGGGGGCGTGCTCGCGGGCGTTGCGATGTCCGGGTTTGGGAACGTCAGAGATGTCATGGCCGCGAGGAGCGCAAAGACCTCCTTCATGACCATGCATCAACAGGCTCGGGCGATGGCGGTTGAGAGGGGAGAGACGATCTTCATCGTCGTGTACACGACGCAAGATAGGATAGTCTTCTACACTCCGAGTGGAGGCTTCTTCGATCCGGTGTTCTTCCGGGACGAGTTCGGTGTCGATATCCGAACCAGTATCGGCGGCGTCACGACGAACTTCTCTTACTACATGTGCATGACACCGAGGGGTTATGCGGACGTCAACTGTGGTTCGTACGCCGCTCTCGGGTACGCGGCTACGATGGGTACCAACGAGTTCGATGTCGAATTCTGGGTCGGGACGAACTCCGATGCGGTGACCGTCTTACCCCTCGGACAATTGGTGGATGGATGAGCGCTTTTGCGAGTACGTGCCCCGCGCGGGTGCAACCGGGGCCTCGAGGTGGATTCACCCTCATCGAAGTAATCGTAGCGCTGATGATTCTCGTCATCGGCATTATGGGTTTGGCCGGAGCGTCGGGGCAGATTATTCGTCAAATCACGTTTGCGGACCTCGAGAGTGAGCGCGCCGTGGCCTTCCAGACGGTTATCGATCGTCTTCAGTCCCTTCCGTATGACAACGTCGTCGATGGGACCGCGACCATCGGTGTGTTCGACGTGGCCTGGCAGGTAGCGAACGATGGGGGTGGCTCCAAGATTGTCAGGATCACTACAGTGGGTCCTGGCGTGGCAGTGAACAGCACGGCGAACGATCCGGAGCGCAGCGAGACCTTCCGATTCAGGATTCTGAGGCGATGACAGAGCGGCGCATGGGCTTCACCCTCATCGAGCTTCTGATCGTGGTCGTGCTCGGCTCCACGGTGATCATGGCGACGCTGGGCATTCTCATCACGAACCAGCAGATTCACACCGTGAACACGGCCACCGTCGCCGGTCAACAGAGTACGCGGATGGCGGCCGATATTCTCTCGACTGAGTTGCGCGAGGTCAGTGCCTCGGGAGGGGATATCCTTTCTATGAGCGCTACCTCGCTCGAGGTGCGGTTAATGAGGAAGTTCTCGCTGACGTGTGCCACGGATTTACTGGGCACCCAGCCGTCTCTGACCGTGATCAAGACGATTCCCGCTGCGGGAACGCTTACAAATGCGATGGCCCTCATGTCGGGCATCAGTACGTTCGCGGTGGGAGACCAGGTCTTCGTGTACGCGGACAACGACCCCGGAGACCCTGACGACGACGTCTGGATCCCGGCGACTGTCGATGTCGTCGCGGTGTCGGCGACCTCGTGCAATCCGTTTGGCGGTGATCCACTCGACACGTCCGATGATGTCGATGGAGTCACCCTCACATTCACCGGCCAAAAGAACGATTTCTCGGAAGACCTGCTCGACCCGCAGGGGGACTTCGTCGATATCGGGGCGCCGGTCCGCAGCTACCTCGAGTACACGTTCAGCACAATGACCCGCGGTGGCGACGAATACCTGGCTCGGCGAGAGGGCAACGGGGCCTGGGTCCCCATGGTGGGGCCACTTCGTGCGACGAACGGTCTTGAATTCGTGTACCGTGACGCGATGGGTGTGGTGACGAACACGCCCGCCGACGTGCGTCAGATCGAGGTCACCGTGCGAACCGGGTCAACCGTGCTGAATTCACTCGGCGATTTGGTGAGTGATGAAATCACGATGCTGATATACACGCGGAATTAATCGTCGGCCATCTCATTCACGTGAGCCGATGCGGGAGCCTGAAGCGATGCACACAATGACCAAAGTCCACGAGCGAGGCTTCGTACTGCCTGCTGTCATCGGCGCCCTCGTGATCATCGGCATGTTGATCACTGCCGGGTTCTTCGTGGCCCAGCAGGAGCTTCGCATGGGTGTCGCGAACCGGCACGCCAACATGGCGTTCAATATCGCCCAGGCCGGGGCCAACGAGGTGTTGGCGAACTGGAACGGCTATGAACTCGGGAGCATCCCGATTTGGGACGAAACCGTCATCAGAGATGACTTCGGTACGATCGGCGAGTGGGAAGTGACGATCCACAACGCCAACAACTTCGTGTACTTCCTGACGGCCACCGGTGCGACGAGCAAGGCCGGGATCTGGTCTGGGGCCCGCCGGACGATCGGGATCGTGACGAAGATGATCTTCGCCGACATCGACCCACCCGGCGCTCTGACGACGACCGGAGACGTCAACGTTTTCGGCAACGCGAGCATCAACGGAAACGATGATCCGCCTGCGGATTGGGACGGTGCCGGACTCTGCACGGGTGTCGACGAGACGGACATGCCGGGCATCGTCCACGATGGGGGCACGATGGGCGGGACGGTGGGCAAACACCTTCTCGGCAACCCGGCCACGCAGTTCGATGCCACCGTTGCTCCCGCGACCTTCACCGACTTCGGAAACCTGTCCTGGGCTGACCTGGTCGCGCTCGCGATCGCGGAGGGCAAGAATGTCACCGGCGTCTCGGATAACCTGAACTCGATTCAGCCCGTTCCCGAGGACGACTCCGGGATCCTGGTCTGCGACGAAGACGTGATGACCAATTGGGGTGACATCGATTCAGCCCACCCGTGTGGCTCGTACTTCCCTCTCGTCTATCATGGAGGGGGACAAGTGACTCCCGACGGGCGGACGGTCACCCTGTCTGGGGGCGGGCAGGGCCAGGGCATCCTCCTGATCGAGAACAACCTCGTCATGAACGGGGGGTTCACCTTCTACGGCATCATCATCACGATGGGCACGTTCGAGACGACCGGGAACGACAACACGGTCTATGGCGCCGTGCTCGCGGCGAACGGGATCGTCGTGGACGAGGACCAGGGTCTCGGGGGTAACTCGACGATTACCTATTCGCGGTGTGCCGTGCAGCGCTCCATCCTGAACAATGCGAATCTTTCGAGGGCTCGTCCCGTCGCCGAGCGGAGTTGGGTCGACCTCACGTCGGCTGTAAACTGAGTCGATGGCGGGAGGGTGGCCGGGGGCGAACGCCCCCGGCCATTTTTTCTCGGCCATGTCCGCGCCAAATGTTTACCAATTATTGCAATAGGGTCGGGTGGCATTTTCTTCTTGACAAGGCTCGACTTTCGGTAGTAACCTGACATCGACATTCTCAGGAAAATTTGTTCCCATACCCTCGGGCGAAAGGCGGAGAATGGGCCTCTTCGGACGAAAGAGCACGGTCATCGGACTGGACATCGGATCCGGTTTCGTGAAAGTCGTGGAAGTCGACCACTCGGGCGATCAGCCCGAAGTGGTCCGTGTCGCGATGCGACCGCTGCTCCCAGACGCTATCGTCGAGGGCGAGATCATGGATTACGGCCTCGTCTCCGACGCAGTCCAGGGACTCTTCCAGGAGATGGGGCTGAAGGGAGCCGACGTCGTCACCGCGGTTGGCGGCCACGACGTGATCATCAAGAAGATCGAGATGGACCGCATGAAGGAGGCCGATGCCCGCGAGGTGATTCGCTGGGAGGCCGAGCAGCATGTGCCCTTCGACATCAAGAGCGTCGAACTCGACTTTCAGGTGCTCGATCCCAACGGCGACGGACTCCAGATGGAAGTCCTGCTGGTCGCCGCGAAGCGTGAGCTCGTGGACAACAAGGTGGGCCTCCTTCAGGACGCGGGGGTCAACCCGGTCGTGATCGATGTCGACGCCTTCGCCCTGGTCAACGCGTTCGAGCACAACTATCCGGAGGCGCGGGACGGCATTGTGGCTCTGGTCAACGTCGGCCACGAGACGACCAACGTGAACATTCTCGAGAACGGGATCACGATCCTGACTCGTGACATTCCGTTCGGCTCTCGCAAGATCCGCGAAGATCTGCAGCGTGAGCGGGGACTTACCGCCGAACAGGCCGAAGATGTCGTGCAGGCTCGCGAGTCCGCAGATGATCTGGAGAGCTTCATCGAGGCGTCGGCAGACGAAGTCGCAGTCGGCATCGAACGTGCCAGCGCCTTCCTGATGACGCGTGAGGACGGCGATTCCGTAGGCCGCATCTTCCTCAGTGGCGGTGGGGCGCGGGTGCCGGGCATGAGTCAGACACTGGCGCGCCGAATGAACGTCGAAACCGAGATCGTGAACCCGTTCGAGCGTGTGCCGGTGCGGCCGGGCGCTGCGGGTGATCTCTCGATCGACGAAGCTGCGCCGATGTTGTTGTTGCCACTCGGACTGGCCCTTCGGGCCTAGGATGGGGACACCGATACCGTGATTGAAGTCAATCTTCTCCCGGGTGGAAAGAAGCGGTCCTCAGGCGGCGGCTTCTCCTTCAACTTCAGCCTCGACGCGCTCAAGAAACTGGGCGGCGGAGGGGGTGGGGGTGGAGTCGACCCCTACCAGATGTTCTTCGCGGGCGCGATGGTCGTCGCCCTCGGCTATATGGGATACTCCTTCATGAGTGTCCGATCCGAGGCCGAAGAACTCGCGGCAACGCTCGAGACTGCGGTGGCGGACTCGAGCCGGAACGCGACCATCATCCAGCGAACCAACGAGCTTCAAGCTCGCGGAGATTCGATCCAGGCCCGCGTCGCGATCATTCAGGAGATCGACGCCGGACGGTTTACCTGGCCTCACCTTCTGGACGAGATCGCTGCTGCCGTTCCAGACTACACCTGGCTCCGTGAGATCATTTACGCAGGTGACTCGCCGCTTCAGGTCCGAGTGACCGGGCGCGCCGGATCACTCTACGTGATCACGAACTTCATGCGCAGACTCGAAGCCTCGCGCTTTCTGAGAGCGGTCACTCCGGAGACTATGCAGCAGGTGGCTTCCGAGGCGAACCCGGACGACATGGTCTTCATGTTCGAGTTCATCATGACCTACGATCCACCCGGGTTGGGTGAACTGGAGTCTGTCCCACTGTTCGATGGCGCGGCCGCTCAGGCCCAGAACGCTGCGACGGGGAACTGACCTATGGCCTGGTATAACCCGACCGACCCGACCCAGCGCAACTACATGATCTTCGGGCTCGTGGCGCTCGTGCTCATCGTGCCGTTCGACATGTATCTGATGACGCCTCGCGAAGAGGCGAACACGGTGGTGAGCGATCGCATCGAGACGCTTGACCAGCAGAACCGCCAGGCGGGTGTCATTCTGGCCCGTGGCGGTGGCGATCTGGAAGAGCGCATGGCGCTCTACGAAAGACATGTGGCGCGCCTGGAGGAGCTGATTCCGGGCGAGGAAGAGGTGGCCGTTCTGCTCGACGACATTCAGCGAAGAGCACGAGCGACCGATGTCGAGGTAATGGGGCTCTTTCCCGAGCCGACGGAGCCTGCGGGCCCATACAGCAAAACCGGATACTCCATGATCGTGGTTGGAGAATACCACTCCGTGGGTCGATTCCTCGCCGACATCGCGAGCCTTCCCCGGATCGTGACACCGGTCCAGCTAGATCTCGAGCTCTACCAGACGCCGGCGGCCTATCCGAATCTCGAGTCCCCGGTCCAGGCGACGTTCCGAATCGAGACCTTCGTCCTCCCCGACCAAGTAGCTCTGCCGCCGGCCGAGTTGCCTGGAGGTTGATCACCATGGCCATCCCGAAATCAGCGGTCCTGGGTGTGCTTTCAATCGGAGTGTCATTGGCTCCTGTTGTGGCGCACGCGCAGGACACCCAACAACAGGTCCGAGCGGCGGACACCGAACTCGTATTTGAGCGAGAGGTGTTTCAGTACCCGTCGTTCACGCGGAGGAATCCCTTCATCCCGTTGGAAGGTGTGCAGGGCGGGGGGCCGCGGTTCGAACAGCTTTCCCTCATTGGGATCATCTACTCGCCTGACCCGGGCCTCGGTCTGGCCACCCTGAGCACGGGTGGTGTGCAGGTCGCGGAGGATGGTACCACCAGCCCAGTCGAGGGTGAGTCGTACAACCTCAAGGTCGGTGAGAGTGTCGGCAACACGACGGTCGTTGAGATTCGTCGTGACGCCGTCATAGTGGATGTCGAGGTCTTCGATGAAGTCGAGCGAATTACTATGAACTTTGTTTCCAGGCGCGAGGGAGGCACCCCATGATGTCGATGTTCGCTCTTTGGGCGGGCACGCTCCTGGCTCTCGGTGGACCCGTCACTCAAGTGACGATCACACCGATGGCCTCGCAGACGAGCGTCCTCATATCCGTCACCGGGGACGTCGAGTACCGCGACTTCACCATGGAGGGCCCCCATCGGCTGGTGATCGACCTCATGGGAGCCAGCCATGCGCTGCCCCAGGACGATTTCGCCAGCGTGAACCGTGGCGGAATCGTGTCGGTACGATCGAGCCAATACTCGGACGATGTGGTACGCGTCGTCTTCGTGCTCGATCAGTCGCTGGGATATTCCGTCATTCCCGACTCGAGGGGGCTCCGAATTTCCCTCGAGAACCCGACGGGGGACTTCGAGCCCTGGTCCTCCGGTGCGACGAGCCCCTTCAATCCGTCGACGATGGTACCTGCGGTGCAAGAAGCACCTCAGGTCCAGCAGGCTCGCAGGATCTCGATGACGATGACCGAGATGCCGATCAACGACGTGCTCCTCGCGTTCGCGGCCTTTTCGGGCAAATCGCTCGTCCCGGGCTCGAACGTGACCGGATTCGTCACTGCGGACATCAACGATCAGCCGTGGGACGTTGCGCTCAACTCGATCCTCGGCGGTCAGGGTCTGGTCGGCCAGGAAGACGTCGACGGGATCATCCGAATCGACAACATCTCGGATCTGAATGATCGCGAGGCGATCGAGCCCATCCGGACCGTTGCATACCGTCTTTCCTTTGCCGACGCGACAGAAGTTTCCACTACGGTGTCGTCGCTGCTCACGGACCGCGGAAATGCCACCCCGGCGACGGCGACGAACTCGCTCATCGTCTCCGACATCGAGCGGGTACAGAGCCAGATTAGGAGCCTGCTTCAAAGCCTCGATATCGAGACCCCACAGGTATCGATTCAGGCGAAGATCATTTTTGTGAACCGGACGGACCTCGACGAGTTGGGTGTCACGTACGAGCTCAAGGACTCGCGGGGGAATCAGTTCAACTCGCTCACGTCAGGCGCCGCCGACTTCGATGGCGACGGAGTGCTCGAGGCCGTGCCGCAGGGTGAGTCGGTGGTCGCGCTTGGTGGTAACTCCGTGGCCGCACTCGGTAACGCGACCTCACGCGTCGCGGGCCCGACCCTGCAATTGCTGACGTCCCTGGTGTTGGGCCGCCACCAGTTGATCTCCTTCATCGACGCACTACAGGCCGTGCAGCTCAGCGATATCGAGGCGACGCCTCAGGTAACGGTGCTCGACAACCACGAGGCCGAGATCCTCGTGGGTGAACTGACGCCGATCCGTACGATCGACGCGGGCGCGGGTGCCAGCGGGGGTGGCTTCCCGACTGCTCAGGTAGCTCAGCAGGAGACAGGTATCATCCTGCGGACCACGCCCCACGTCACGGCGGACGGTCGCATCTCCCTGGATGTGTACACGGAACGTTCAGCTGCCGAACTCGCAGATTCGGATGCCGGCTTCGTGTTCCGGACCCAGCGTGGCACGACGCGCGTGCTCGTCGAGGATGGCGAGACCGTTGTAATCGGGGGCATGACGCAGAGCGAGAGGACGGAGGCGGTAGCAGGCATTCCCTTGCTGATGGATCTGCCTCTCATAGGTGGCCTCTTCCGGACGCGACGGGAGCAGGCGGTCCAGCGTGACCTGATCATCCTGGTCACTCCGCATATCGTCCGCAGCCAGCGCTAGGGGACTTTCGAGGATGGCAAAGACCATGCATCGAGTCAGTCGAAACCCGCGTACCGTGCTCGCCGTCGTCTTGGGCGGTCTGGTGCTCGCCGGATGTGCAGGAGAGAATCTCTTTTCTCTCTCGGCGTCGGTGGGGGAACTGGGACCTCAGGTACAAATGAGTGCTCCGGGAGAGGGTGGGACCATCGCGCCTGGAGATTCGATCCGTATCACGGCCGATGTGACGTCATCGAGCGGGGTAAGCTCGGTCTCCTATCGTGGCAATTACGTGTCCTCGGGCACGGCTGCGTATACGGCGGAGACCGAAACCCTCGCGGGTGAAACGACGGTCAGCCTCTCGAACTTCCTGCTCGCGGCGGACGGTCAAGTCGCTGGCCAGGTTTACATCGTCGTTGAGGCGACCGACCAAATTGGAGGGACGGGCAAGGATTCCGTAAAGGTGACCATCGTCCAGAACTGATGAGGGTCCGGGGTTGGTCTCGGACCGACCTCTCTGTATAGATAAGGACGACCCATCCGGGTCGACCGGCAAAAGCCCGGCTACGCCGGGCTTTTGCATTTCCACCGACCTCGACTTCCATGCGACGGCTTTCCTTCCACACGGCGGGTGAATCTCACGGGCGAGGCCTCACGGCACTCCTGGAGGGTGTGCCGGCGGGCCTGGCACTCGATATGGCCATTGATGTCGACCCGGAGCTTGCCCGGAGGCAGAAAGGCTACGGGCGGGGACGGCGCATGCAGATCGAGTCGGATCGGGCCGAGCTTCTTTCGGGGGTCCGGCTAGGTGAGACGATCGGCTCCCCCATCTCCATGGTGATCTGGAACCGCGACTGGGAGAACTGGACGGTGGCAATGAGCCACGCGGCACCAGATGAAGACGTGAACCCCAAGTCGCTACGACCGCACTACCTGCCTCGGCCGGGACACGCCGACCTGGTCGGCGCGTTCAAATACGATCGTAGGGACGTTCGAGACATCCTGGAACGTGCCAGTGCTCGAGAGACCGCCGCGCGGGTCGCGTGCGGAGCCGTGGCCAAACGCCTGCTGCGCGAGTTCGGAGTGGCGATCGGCAGCCACGTGACGTCCATCGGTGAGGTGCGCGCCGAACCCACCGAGGTGCCCGAGGGCCTGAACGCTGCGGTCGCGGAGAACCCGGTTCGTTGCCTCGACGAAGACGCCGCGGTTCGTATGATGCACGAGATCGACGCGGCGAAGGAACGTGGCGATACGCTCGGCGGTGTGTTCGAGGTGGTCGCCACGGGATTGCCAGTGGGCCTCGGCAGCTACGTATCGTGGGATCAGAAGCTCGACGGAAGGCTGGCGGGTGCTGTCATGTCGATCCAGGCGGTCAAGGGCGTGGAGGTGGGGCTCGGCTTCGAGGGGGCCTTTCGCCCCGGGTCGGCCGTGCACGATCCGATCGTTCGTGCCGAGACCAAGCCGAGGGCAGGGGGGATCGGGCGGGCGTCGAATCGAGCGGGTGGCCTGGAAGGCGGCGTAACGACCGGCGAGCCGCTCGTGGTGCGTGGAGCGATGAAGCCCATCTCTACCCTTCGTAAGCGGCTTCCCAGTGTGGACCTCCGTGACGGAAGCGAAGGTGATGCAGCGGTCGAGCGAAGCGATGTCTGTGCGGTCCCGGCGGCCGGCGTGGTCGGGGAGGCCATGGTGGCGCTCGTGCTCGCCGACGCCTTTCTGGACAAGTTCGGAGGTGACTCCGTCGGGGAGATTCGCCGGAACCTGGACGGGTACCTCACGTATCTTGTGGACCGGGGATTCTCCGAGCGTTGAAGCCACTCCCATTCTCGCGGGTGCTCCTCGTTGGCTTCATGGGCGCTGGAAAGAGCAGCGTCGGCCGTATCCTGGCCTCGGAGCTGAAGTGGCGTTTCCTGGACTTCGACGAAGCGGTCGAGTCGGAGACCGGGATGTCGATCGGCCAGATCTTCGACGAACTCGGTGAGTCGGCGTTTCGTGTAGTCGAGCAGCGCGTGGCCGAGCGGTTGCTCGGCGAGGAAGGGGTCGTGCTCGGGAGCGGGGGCGGGTGGGCTGCGGTGCCCGGGCGGCTCCGGGAGCTCCCCGAAGCAACCGCCTCTGTGTGGCTGGAGGTAAGTGCGGAGGAGGCGGTTCGGAGGGTGTCCGCACAGCCTGGTCAACGCCCTCTGCTCGAGGGAGCAGATCCGGTCGAGGACGCGCGGGAGCTGCTCGCGAAGAGGTCGTCTTCCTATGCCGCCGCGAGATGGAGAGTGGACACGGAGCGCTACTCGGTAGAAGATGTGTCGGCACGGATTCTCCGGTTGCTGACCGGGAACGACACCTAAGCAGAGCCTGCATGAGCGACTCAAGTGGGAAACATCTCGTAATCGTCGAGTCTCCGGCGAAGGCCCGGACGATCGGCAAGTACCTGGGTAGCGACTATGACGTCGCGGCCTCGGTCGGCCACGTCCGCGACCTTCCGACCAAAGAACTCGGCGTTGATGTCGATCACGATTTCGCTCCGAAATACGTGACCATTCGCGGCAAGGGAAAGGTCATCGCCGAGCTGAAGAAGAAGGCCAAGAACGTGGACATGATCCTTCTCGCAACCGATCCCGATCGGGAAGGCGAGGCGATTGCGTACCATGTGGCGGAGCAGCTCGGCTACGAGAAGGACTCCTCGCGATTCCAGCGCGTGACGTTCCGGGAGATCACCAAGGGAGCTGTCCAGAAGGCCTTGGACAGCCCGGGCGTACTCGACGTCAAGAAGATCGAGGCGCAGCAGGCACGTCGCATCCTGGACCGCCTCGTGGGCTACAAGGTCAGCCCCCTGCTGTGGAAACCCATCCGACCGGGACTCTCGGCCGGACGAGTGCAGACGGTCGCTCTTCGGTTGATCTGTGAGCGAGAGGACGAAATCCGTGCGTTCGTCCAGGAGGAGTACTGGTCGATCACCGCGCAACTCGAGAGGGCCGATCAGCCGTTCGAGGCCAAGCTCCATCAAATCGACCACAAGGCCTTCACGTTAGGGGACGAGGCCGCTGCGAGCGCCGTGCTCGAGGCCGTCCGGCAGACGCCCTTCCAGGTCACCAGCGTAAAGCGGCGCGAGCGGCGCAAGAACCCGGCGGCGCCGTTTACGACTTCGACCTTGCAGCAGGAGGCGGCGAAGCGGCTTCGCTACTCCGCCAAGCGCACGATGTCGAATGCGCAGCGCCTGTACGAAGGGCAGGAGATCGGATCACGAGGGCAGATCGGTCTGATCACCTACATGCGAACGGACTCCACTCGAGTCTCTCCGACAGCGGTCGCTCAGGCCCGCGAGTGGGTTGAGAGCGAGTTCGGGAGCGAGTACACCCCCTCTGCCCCCCAACTCTACGGTGGGAACAAGCAGAGGGCGACCCAGGACGCGCACGAAGCGGTCCGTCCCACTGATGTGACGATCCTTCCCAGTGAAGCGGAACAGTATCTGGAAAAGGACCAGGCCAGGCTCTATGAGCTCATCTGGCTTCGGTTCGTGGCGAGCCAGATGTCGCCGGCGATCTACGATACGACCACCGCCGACTTCGACCTCATAGGCAGCGACGGGAAGCACTATCTGTTCCGCGCCACGGGTTCGATCGTGAAGTTCGAGGGCTTCACACGGCTTTACCTGGAAGCGACCGAGGCCGGCGAGAAGAGACGTCTCGACGACCTGGAGCCGCTTCCCGAGTTGAGCGAAGGCGATGGCGCCGATCTGAAGGACCTGGCGCCGAGGCAGCACTTCACCCAACCGCCGCCCCGCTTTTCCGAGGCCAGTCTGGTCAAAGAAATGGAGAAGCACGGTATCGGGCGTCCCGCCACGTACGCGTCGATCATCTCGGTCATCGTGGACCGCGGCTACGTGGATCTGGAGCAGCGCCGTTTCGAGCCGACCGATCTGGGTGAGGTCGTGGCGAAACTGCTCGTGCGTGTTCTTCCGAACATCTTCGACGTCGAGTTCACGAGCCGGATGGAAAACGAGCTCGACCGGGTGGAGGACGGGGAGGTCGAGTGGCAGAAGCTCCTGGCGGACTTCTATCCGGGGCTCATGGAGAAGATCGCGAAAGGCCAGGAAGAGTCGGACGAGATCATCAAGGAGATCCTCGCGGCCGAAGGTGAGGTCTGCGACAAGTGTGGGAGCCCCATGCTGGTCCGATGGAACCGGTATGGGCGCTTTCTCGGCTGTTCGGCGTACCCAGACTGCAAGAGTACGCGCTCTCTGGACGGCTTCAATCCCGAGGGTGAAGAGCTCGGCGATCATCCCGAGGAAGGGCGGATGGTCCGTCTCAAGTACGGCCCGTACGGCCCGTACATCGAGCTCGAAGCTCCGTCCGAGGATAAGAAGCCGAAGAGAGTGAGCGTCCCCAAGGGCAAGGACCCGACGGAGATCGACTTCGCCTACGGGTTGAAGCTCCTCGAGTTGCCCCGAACGGTGGGCGTGGACCCGGTGACCGATGAAGAAATCGTTGCCGGACTCGGACGCTTCGGACCGTTCGTGCGGCGGGGCAAGACGTTCGCCAGCCTGAAGGCGATCGAGGACATGTGGACCGTGACCATCGAAGACGCCTCGGCTCTGGTGACCGCCAAGGCAGCTGGCAAGAGCCTCCCGCTCCGGGAACTCGGCAAGCACCCTGATTCCGGTGAGGATATTGTCATCCTGTCCGGTCGCTACGGCGCCTACGTGACCGACGGGAGCGTCAATGCGACGCTGCCCAAGGGTACGGAGCCGGAGGAAATCGATCTGGAGCAGGCCGTGACGATGCTCGCCGAGAAGGCCGCCCGCGGTGGCAAAAAGAAAGGCCGGGCCCGGAAGAAGAAGTGATGTCTCAGGTTACCGTCGTAGGTGGCGGGCTGGCAGGGTGTGAGGCAGCGCTTCAACTCGTGGCCGCCGGGCATTCGGTTCGGCTCGTCGAAATGCGTCCCGTGCGCGGCACAGAAGCGCATCAGACCGATCGGCTCGGGGAGCTCGTCTGTACGAACTCGTTCAAGAGTGAGGGTCCGGAGAACGCGCACGGCCAACTGAAGCGGGAGATGCGGGCCCTCGGCTCGATCCTGCTGACCTCGGCCGACGGGACCCGTGTTCCGGCCGGTTCGGCGCTCGCGGTGGATCGGCACCTGTTCGCGGAGGCGATGACCGCTGCGATCGAGGCGGCACCGGCCATCGAGGTCGTGCGAGAGGAATGCACGGCCCTTCCGACCGGTCCGACCATCATCGCGACCGGGCCGCTCACCTCGGGCGCTCTGTCCGACGCGATCGAGAAGGCACTCGGTGACGGCGGGCTGGCGTTCTTCGACGCGATTGCGCCGATCGTCCACCGAGACAGCCTCGACGAGTCGATCGTGTTCGAGCAGGGACGCTTCGACGAAGACTCGGACTACCTGAACTGCCCGATGAACAAGGCCGAGTACGAGGCCTTCATCGAGGCGATGAACGCGGGTGAGGCACACGGTGGCCACGACTGGGACAGTGTTCCGTACTTCGAGGGATGCCTTCCCGTCGAGGTGAGTGCGAGCCGGGGCGTCGACACGCTCCGTTTCGGACCGATGAAGCCGATCGGCCTGACCGATCCTCGCACGGGAGACCGTCCGTGGGCGGTGGTCCAGCTGCGCAGGGAGGATCGCGCCGGCCAGATGTGGAACATGGTGGGTTTCCAGACCCGACTCCGCATTGGGGATCAGCGGAAGGTCTTCACGATGATTCCCGGCCTCGCGGACGCCGACTTCCTGCGCTGGGGCTCGATCCACCGAAACAGCTATCTGAACTTCCCCGAGCGCCTCACCGAGTACGGAGCGCTCCCGGACAGACCGGACGTCATCTTTGCGGGGCAGTTGACCGGCGTCGAGGGATACACGGAGTCCGCCGCGAGCGGAATCCTCGCGGGTGTGAACATGGCCCGCCTGCTGGCCGGAATGGAGCCGGTGATTCCACCGCCCACGACCATGCTCGGAGGGCTTTTCCGATACCTCAGAGACGCCCAGCCGGGCCGCTTCCAACCCATGAACTCCAACTGGGGGCTCGTGGATCCGCTTCCGAAGAGGGTCAAGAACAAGAAGGAGAAGCGCGCTCTTCTCGGAGCTCGGGCCCAGGAGCACTTCCTGGAGTGGATGCAGGTCCACGGACTCGAACTGGCCTCACCCGACTCGACGCCGGCGGCGGCGCGGAGCTGAGCGGTGGAGCAGCCGAGGCCCGAGGTAGAGGACTTTCTCCGGCACCTGGCTGACGAGCGGCAACTCTCCCTCAACACCCTGAAGGCCTACCGCAGGGACCTGGGTCAGCTCGAGGATTTCCTGAGTGAGTATCTCGCTCGGGCCGGCTGGGGTTGGGCCGACGAAGACGTCGACCGCCTCGCCCTCCGGGCATTCCTGGGTTGGGGCAACCGCCGGGGCCTCTCCAAGCGCAGCATGGCCCGAAAGCTCGCTTCGGCTCGGAGCTTCTTCGCGTTCCTGCATCTCGAGGAGCGCATCCCGGTGAACCCGGGTCGAACGGTGCGGGCGCCGAAGCTCGAGAAACGTCTGCCGGGCCATCTCACCGCCTCCGACGTGCGTGTCGTCTTCGAGGTCGCGGAGCGGGGTGCGGAGGAGAACACGCTCGTGGGCACCAGGACGCTCGTCGTGCTCGAGCTCCTGTACGGCAGCGGCCTGCGCCTTTCCGAACTCCACGGCCTCGACATGAACTCGATCGACCGCGGTACGCACCAGATGCGAGTGATGGGGAAGGGCTCCAAGGAGCGCATCGTGCCGGTTACCGGGTCCGCGATCGTCGCCCTCGCCCGATACGAGCTACGGCGTCGCGAAGCGGTCGGTCCGGACGAGTCGGCCCTCCTGGTGAATGCACGCGGGACCCGTTTGTCCCGGCGCTCGATCCAGACGGCGGTGCGAGGGTGCCTGTCGGAGGCGGCAGGCGCTCGCGGTCTATCGACCCACGCGCTTCGTCACACGTTCGCCACGCACCTGATGGAGGCTGGAGCGGACCTCCTGGCGGTCAAGGAGCTCCTCGGTCACGTCTCGCTCTCCACGACCCAGATCTACACGCATACGAGCAAGGAGCGGCTTCTTCGGGTCTACCGAGATGCCCACCCCCGCTCGAAGTGACCCGAGACGGTCTGCCATATCGGCAGCACTCTGGTTAGATTCGTGGCCCCTCGATTGCTGTACCAAGCTCCGTCTGCCCTCGGACGTAACCCCGCACCCCCGACCCCATGAGTCTTCCTGACGTTCGCGCCACCACCGTTTTAGCCGTCCGCAAGGATGGTCACGTCGCCATGGGCGGTGACGGTCAGGTCACCATGGGTGACACCGTCGTGAAGGGGAGCGCTCGAAAGGTACGTTCCCTCAAGGACGGGAAGATCCTCGCGGGGTTCGCCGGCGCTGTGGCCGATGCGTTCACCCTCTTCGAGAAGCTCGAGGAGAAGCTGGACCGCTATCCGGCCAACATGCCCAAGGCGGTCGTCGAGTTGGCCAAGGAGTGGCGGATGGACCGGTATCTTCGCCGACTCGATGCGCTGCTCGCGGTCGCTGACACAGAGCACCTGTTCCTGGTGAGTGGGACGGGCGATGTCATCGAGCCCGACGACGAGGTTCTCGCGATCGGCTCGGGCGGTTCGTATGCCCTCGCTGCCGCACGCGCGCTCAAGGAGAACTCCGACCTGGACGCACCAGCGATCGTGAAGAAAGCCCTGGAGATAGCGGGAGACATCTGTATTTACACGAACCACGACATCGTCGTGCTCGAGCTCGGCAACGATGAGGGAGATGAGGCATGACGACCGAAGCGCTGGAGCGCCAGGGTGAAGCCATGCCTGAAGCGGTACCCGAGGAATCGGAAGAGGGCGTCTGGCTGGATGAGCTCACGCCACGTCAGATCGTCGCGGAGCTGGACAAGTACATCGTCGGCCAGGACGACGCCAAGAAATCCGTAGCCATCGTGCTTCGGAATCGTTGGCGTCGACAGCGCGTGGAAGAGGACATGCGCGACGAAATCGCTCCGAACAACCTGATCCTCATCGGTCCTACCGGTGTCGGGAAGACGGAGATCGCGCGGCGACTGGCACGCCTTGCGGGGGCGCCTTTCCTCAAGGTCGAGGCGTCGAAATTCACCGAGGTCGGATACGTCGGTCGTGACGTCGAGTCCATGATCCGCGATCTGGTCGATATCTCGATCAACCTTGTCCGCGCGGATCGTGAGTACGACGTGCAGGAGCTCGCTGAGAGCAGGGTCCACGAGAGACTTCTCGATCTGCTTCTGCCGGTGACGAACCCCGAGCCGAAACCGACGGCCGACGGTACGAGTGTATTCGTGACGGCGTTCAGGAGCGGCGGGCAAGAACGCGTGAGAAGCTGGGCAAGCTACTCAAGGACGGGAAGCTCGAGGAACGAGAAATCGAAATCGAGGTCACGCAGTCTGCGTCGATCGACGGGATGATGATTCCCATGGGCGGCGGTGAAGGGATGGACCACAACTTCACCGAGATGCTGCAGGAAATGCTGCCGAAGAAGAAGAAGCGGCGCACGGTGTCGGTGGCTGAGGCCCGTCGGATTCTGCTTCAGGACGAGCTCGACAAGCTGGTCGACATGGATGAGGTCGTGCATGAGGCCCTGTTCCGTGCCGAGGAGATGGGCATCGTCTTCCTCGACGAGATCGACAAGGTTGCGGGAGTCAGGGGCGGACAGGGTCCCGATGTGAGCCGGGAGGGTGTACAGAGAGACCTGCTGCCCATCGTCGAGGGCTCGACGGTCGCGACGAAGTACGGTCTCGTTCGGACCGATCACATTCTCTTCATCGCGGCGGGCGCCTTCCACGTATCCAAGCCGTCGGACCTCATTCCAGAGCTCCAGGGGCGCTTTCCGATTCGGGTGGAGCTGCAGACGCTCGGACAGGCGGAGTTCGTACGGATTCTCCAGGAGCCCAAGAACGCGCTGCTCGACCAGTACCGGGCGATGATCGAGACCGAGGGTGCGCAGATCAAGTTCACCGACGACGGTGTCGTGGAGATCGCCCGGATCGCGATGGAGCTCAACGACCGCATGGAGAACATCGGCGCGCGAAGACTACGGACGGTGCTCACGACCCTCCTCGAAGACGTCATGTTCGACCTCCCGGAGGGAGGAGAAAAGGATGTCGTCGTCGACGAGACGTTCGTGAGGGACCGCCTCAAGAAGGTCGCGGACGACGAGGATCTGAGCCGCTACATCCTCTAGCCTGCGCCAACCCACCATCGCCACCCGATCACGATTGGAGTGACCCACATGACGGACGGTCTCAAGCACACCCCGCTCCATGCGGAACACATCGCACTCGGCGGCAAGATGGTCCCGTTCGCGGGCTTCTCCATGCCGGTGCAGTACCCCGCGGGTATTACGGCGGAGCACAAGGCAGTCCGGGAGGCCTGCGGGATCTTCGACGTGTCGCACATGGGCGAGTTCATCGTGCGCGGTCCCGGCGCGCTGGACCTGGTGCAGCGGATTTCCGTGAACGATGCGGCGGTCATCGAAGTGGGGCAGGCTCAGTACTCGGCCATGTGCCTCGAGACCGGTTGTGTCATCGACGACCTCATCATTTACCGCTTCGAAGATCGGTACATGCTGGTCGTCAATGCCTCGAACCTGGAGAAGGACTGGCGTTGGCTCGAGCGGCATGCCGTCGACTTCGACGTGGAGATCGAGGACCTGTCGGAGCAGACGGCGCTGCTCGCGGTCCAGGGGCCGGCCGCACGCGAGGTGCTGCGCCCCCTGACGAGCCTCGATATCGATGACGTGCGGTACTATCGCTTCCGCGAAGGTGAGGTCGCCGGTGTCCCGGCTGTCATCAGCGGGACGGGATACACCGGTGAAGACGGCTTCGAGTTGTACGTGCCGGCCGACCGGGCCGCCGAGTTGTGGCGGGCGATTCTCGAGGCCGGCGAGAGTTCTGGTCTGATGCCGGCCGGTCTCGGGTCGCGGGACTCCTTGCGGCTCGAGGTTGGTTACGCCCTATACGGGAACGACCTCGACGAGGAGCACACGACGCTCGAGTCGGGACTCGGATGGGTGACGAAGCTCGCGAAGGAAGGCTTCGTCGGTCGGGAGGCGCTCGCGGCGCAGAAGGAGGCCGGGGTGGAGCGACGACTCGTCGGCATCCGACTCACCGGGAAGGGTTTTCCACGCCCCGGCTACGATGTCGTGTCGGATGGGGAGGTCGTGGGTCGAATAACGAGCGGGACCGTGAGCCCCTCCCTCGGATACGGGATCGCGCTCGGCTACGTACCGGTGAGTCTCTCGAAGCCCGATACGGTCGTGCAGATCGATGCCCGAGGGCGTTTGGTGGATGCGGTGGTGCAGAGGCCGCCGTTCTACACCGAGGGTTCGATCCGGCGATAGTGCCGTGGCTGCCGAGATGAAGGTGGGCGTCCTTACCGTCAGCGATCGCTCTTCGAGCGGGGAACGTGTCGACACGAGTGGACCACGTATCGTCTCCTGGTGTGAGGAGGCAGGCTACGAGGTCACGTGCCGAGCGGTCGTCCCGGACGAAACGAGCTCGATCGTTGCAACGCTGACCGCCTGGGCGAATGACGACCTCGACCTGATCGTGACCACCGGGGGGACGGGTCTTTCCCCCCGCGACGTGACTCCCGAGGCCACGAGAGCCGTCCTCGAGCGGGAGGCTCCGGGAATCGCGGAGGAAATTAGGACGCGGGGACGGGAGACCACTCTGTTCGCCTCGCTGTCTCGAGGCGTGGTGGGCACGCGTGGCCACACGCTCATCGTAAACCTACCCGGGAGCCCAGGAGGCGTCGCAGACGGCCTCGAGGTGCTCGGACCGATCGTGGGGCACGCCGTGGCGCTCCTGAGAGGCGAGGCACCCTCCCACGTCCCCGAGGGAGGCTGAAGTGAGAGAAGAGCAGGTCCTGATTTCGACGCACGACCTCAATCGGGCCGGAGAGCTTCGTCAGGGATTCGAAACGGCAGGGTATTCGACTGACCTCGTGACACCCGATGAGCGGCTCTCGAGCGACTCCAATGCCGCTCTCCTCGTCCTGACCGGTGGCCTGGAGGAGGGTTCGGACGGCCTGGCGAGCCAGGCCCGGGACGAATTGCATATCTCGATCTTCGCGATCAGCGCCAGTGAAGCGCTCGCCCCCGCTCTGAGACCCGGCTTCGAGGAGGTATTCGCCCGCACGGCGTCGGTTGAGGACATCGTGCTTCTCGGCAGCCGGGCTGTGGAACGAAAGCGACTGAGGACCTTCACAGGCATCGTAGGGCAGACCGACGCGATGCGGCAGGTTCTGGAAAGGGTGGTTCAGATCGCTCCGGTCACGTCTACCGTGCTGGTCACGGGAGAGTCGGGAACCGGAAAGGAGCTGGTCGCTCGAGGAATCCATGCCCTCTCACCTCGACGTCACCAGCCCTTCATCGCGGTCAACGTCGCGGCCTTGTCCGAGACACTCCTCGAGTCCGAGTTGTTCGGACACGAGAAGGGCGCGTTCACGGGTGCGATCGATGCTCGCCGGGGCCTCTTCGAACTCGCCCACGGAGGCACGATCTTCCTCGACGAGATCGGGGAGATGCCACTCGCGACTCAGACGAAACTGCTCAGGGTCCTGGAACAGCGTGAGTTCCACCGCGTGGGCGGCGAGGCGTCGATTACGGTCGACGTGCGGATCGTCACCGCCACGAACCAGGATCTCCGGCAGCTGATCGCGATCGGGGATTTCAGAAGGGACCTCTTCTTCAGGCTGAACGTCCTCAGCATCGAGTTGCCGCCTCTCCGTGATCGCCGGGACGACATCCCGCTTCTCATCGAGGCGTTCGTGCGCGAGGTGTCGGACCGGAACGAGCGGGACTTCCCCGGCATCACACCCGAGGCCATGCGTCTTCTGGCCGAGTACAGCTGGCCAGGAAATATCCGTGAACTCCGCAACCTCGTGGAGTCGATGGTCGTTCTCTCGCCGGGAAGGAAGATCCGACCCGAGGACATTCCCGAGGAGGTCCGTAGCGGGGCGGGGACCTCGCTGCTCCCCGTCCCGATGGCCCGGGCATCGTCAGGTGGGTCCACCTCGGCGAATCTCCGGCCGGAGCTCGAGTTCGTGTTCCGTACCCTCGTGGAGCTGCGGGTCGATATGGACGACCTCCGAAGGGACTTCGAGGTGTATCGGACCGGAGGGCGGCTCCAGGCAGGGAGCGAGGCGATCCTTGGGCGAGTCGGATCGGGAGCATCGCACCCGGACATCGACCCGTCCGGCGGAATCGAGATCGGGGCCTACTCCCCGGGAGACGATTTCGAAGAGGACGAACCGGTTGACGTGCCGAAAGAGAGCCTCGAAGCAGGCGTCGTCGTATTTCGCCCAGGGATGACGATCGAAGAGATGGAGAGAGCCGCGATCGCGGCTGCGCTCGTGGATGTCCACGGCAATCGCCGCAAGGCCGCGGAAGTGCTAGGGATCGGGGAGCGGACGCTCTACCGGAAGATCTCCAAGTACGGCCTGGAAGATTCAAGCAGTTAGTTGCCGATCCCTGCTCTTGCCCGTGCCCGTGCGCGTTCGGCCTGAATGCGCGGGAGAATGCCGCTCCACTCCTGCGTCTGTTCAAGCCCGTACGCGAGCGCCAGGTCCGATTCCAGATCGACGGAGCGCACGAATGCATATACCGCGATCTCGGTCTCCCTTTGGCGGACGCGCCGCTGACCCCAGGTAGGCGTGATCGGCGTGATCGTGCTCGGTCTGATCCGAAAGCCGCTGGAAATCAGTTGGACCTCTTCTGGCACGAAAGTGACGTCGGGCTGCTCCGAGTAGAAGGAGACCAGGAACAGCGAGCCCGGGGCCTGGGTCGACGAGCGATGAGCTTCGGCGATACCGGACAGTCTCCGATACGTGTCGGGTGCCGTCACCCGTGTAACCGACTCCGCGAGGGGCGTGACCTTGAGTTCGAGGTCTCCGCTCACGAGTGAGATCGAGACCTCGTCCTGAAGAAGCGTTCCGAAACCTGGCGGTGGCAGCGGACTCACGTCGGCCACATCGGGGCCCTCCGCCGGCGCCGGCGCAATGGTACATCCCAAGAACGCGAGGACGGACATCGTCGTGCGGAGCGGTCTCCTCACGAGGCGTCTCCCGGAGGGCCCACCAGTTCGTCGAGGGCTTCGAGCAATGTGTCACGACCCTCACCGGTCTTGGATGAGAACGGGACCATCTGCGACTCCTCGATCTCCAACGTCTCCAGGGCCCGCGAGATCGACGCCTTCCGTTCACTCTGCTTGAGCTTGTCGATCTTGGTGAGGACGACGAGCGTCGGGAGTCCGATGTCTGCGATGTAGCTGACCATCCGAAGATCGTGGTCGGTTGGCTTGTGACGCGCATCGACCAGATGCACCACTCCCTGCACACTTCCCGACTCTCCGAGGTACCAGTCGATCAGCACTGCCCATGCGTCCCGAGTGGCAACCGGGACCTGGGCGAAACCGTAGCCCGGGAGATCGACGAGAAAGAAGTGATCGTTGACCTTGTAGAAGTTCAACGCCTGAGTCTTGCCGGGTTTCCCGGACACGTGTGCGATCTTCTTCCGGGTCCGACGGAGCAGCACGTTGATCAGCGACGACTTCCCGACGTTCGATCGACCGGAGAAGGCGATCTGGGGCAGCGTGCCAGGCGAAACGCCGCCCGGTGCCGCGATCGTCCCCGCATACTCGACGGTATGAATCTTCATCCGTGCGGGAGCGATGCTCCGAGGTCGGTTTCCGCCGTCGAGCGCCTCGCCGAGCCTCCCGGGTTGGCGACCAGGACCGCGTCCATGACTTCGTCCATGGTGGTGACCAGATCGAACTCGACACTCTCCAGAACCTCAGCGGGGAGCGTCTCCAGGTCCGTCGCATTCGCCGCAGGTAGAACGACACGGGCCATTCCGCTGCGGAGCGCGGCGACCGCCTTCTCCTTCACACCTCCAATCCCGATCACCCGTCCGCGGAGCGTGATCTCGCCGGTCATCGCGACGTCGGCCCGGGTAGGTGTGTCGGTGAGGGCCGAGATGAGCGCGGTCGCGATCGTGATTCCCGCCGACGGTCCATCCTTCGGCGTTGCCCCTTCGGGAATGTGGATATGAACGTCGATCTTCTCGTGGAACTGAGGGTCGAGTCCGAGCAGAGTGGACCGAGAGCGCGCATAGGTGACCGCGGCCTGCGCCGACTCCTTCATCACGTCTCCGAGTGTGCCTGTCAGGCGGAGTCCGCCGGCTCCTGGGACGATCGCAACCTCCACGTCCATCACTTCGCCACCCGCTGCGGTCCAGGCGAGGCCGTTGGCGATCCCGATTCGATCCTCATCCTGGTCGCGGTCAGACGGTTGATAGGTCGGTGGACCCAGCAGCTCCTTGAGGTCGGTCGCCTCGATGACTTCCGGTAAGTCTCCCTCGTCCGCGATGGAGCGGGCGAGCTTCCGAGCGACCCTCGACAGGCGGCGGTTCAACTCACGGACCCCCGCCTCCCTGGTGTAGCGTGCGATGACCTCATGGACCGCACCGTCGGAGAGAGAGACCTCGTCAACGGGGAGGCCGTGTTGGCTCGCCTGGCGCGGCCAGAGAAAGCGCGTGGCGATCTCCCGCTTCTCCGTGTCGAGATAACCCGGCAGTCGGATCACCTCCATCCGATCGCGGAGCGGCTCGGGGACCCCCTGGAGGGTGTTGGCCGTCGCGACGAACAGTACGTCGGAGAGGTCGTACTCCAACTCGAGGTAGTGATCCGTGAACGACTTGTTCTGCTCCGGATCGAGGACCTCGAGGAGCGCTGCTCCCGGGTCGCCGTGGAAATCACGCGCCAGCTTGTCGACCTCGTCGAGGAGGAACACCGGGTTGCGGGTCCCGCTCCGCCGCATGCCCTGGATGACTCGACCCGGCAGGGCGCCGACGTACGTTCGGCGATGGCCCCGGATTTCGGCTTCGTCTCGGACGCCACCGAGGCTGACGCGGACGAATTCACGACCCAATGCCCCAGCGATGCTACGGCCAAGCGACGTCTTGCCGACTCCGGGCGGGCCGACGAGACACAGGATCGGTCCGCGAATCTCCTTCACCAGCGAGAGGACTGCGACGTGGTCGAGCACACGCTCCTTCACTTCGCCGAGACCGAAGTGTTCCGCCTCGAGGATCTCGGACGCGTGCTTCACATCGAGGTTGTCCTGGGAACGGCCATTCCAGGGAAGTGACACGATCCAATCGAGATGCGTTCGGATCACCGCCGCTTCCGGTGCAACAGGGTTCAGCTTGCGTAGCCTGCCGAACTCCTTGTCGGCTCTCGCGAGCGCGTGCGGCGGCAACTCTGCCTGGCGGATCTGCTCCGCGATTTCGGCCCACTCCTCCGGTTCGTCCCGCCCCGGTTCGCGGTGGACGACCTTGAGCCCTGGAGACAGGTCGAACGGAGTGTCCTTGCTCCCGAGCTGAAGCTGAATCTGGCGGTCGAGCTTCCGTTCGATCCTGAGAATCTCGAGCTCTCGCACCAGGAGTTCGCGAAGGGTCTGGAGTTGCTCCCTCGGTTCGGTGGTTTGGAGGATCTCCTGCTTCTCCAAGGAAGGCAGGATCAGGTGACCTGCGACCAAATGGGCGAAGCGGACCTTGTCGCCGTCGGAGGCGGGAAGCGTGGCCAGTTCGTCGGGAATGCGCTCATGCACGCGTGCGTACTCGGAGTACAGTTTGCCTACCGCTCTGGCCAGCGACTCGAGCGTGCGCTCATCGCTCGCCGACACCGCGTCGTCCTCTGGGTCTGGGCTGGTCGGAGCGGACGCAGCGGTCGCTGGTGTTTCCGCTTCATGCGTTACGAGCAGCTCGACACTCGCCCGTAGCGCCTCCGTTGTCGTGGTGAGCCGCTTGATTCGCCCGCGACCCAGCCCCTCCAGAACGACCCTCGAGGTGCCGTCCGGAAGGCGTGTCACCTGAACGACCCGAGCCACGGTTCCGATCCGGAAGAGGTCGGCGGGACCCGGATCGTCGACAGCCGGGTCCTTTTGGGCGACGAGCAGGACGAGGCCGTCGTGATCCTGCGCGGCTTCGAGAGCGGCGACGGAGCGTCGCCGACCGACGAGGATCGGGAGAACGATGTAGGGGAAGAAGACGAGATCCCTCAGTGCGACCACCGGCAGGCGATCGGGCACTTCGACCTGATCTTCGGCCCGCGTAAGAGTGGCCATGCAGGTATCGTACGCCCTCCGGACCGCCGAAAAAAGGGAGGGCCCCCGTCGCAGCTCACGACGGGGGCCCTTGTCGCCTGGGCGACACCTTTTTGCGGGAGTGCGGCCTGGTCAGGCCTCTTTGGCGTGAGTCTCCGGGTGCAGGACCAGGAGAGGCGGTACGCCGTCCTCGATGGACTCGCGCGTCACCACGACCTCTCGAACGTCGTTTCGAGACGGGATCTCGAACATCACGTCGCGCATGATCGTCTCGATGATCGAACGGAGACCCCGTGCGCCGGTGTTCCTATCCAGGGTCTGCGTGGCGATCGCCTGGATCGCTTCCGGGTCGAACGTGAGGCCGATCCCCTCGAGCTCGAACATCTTCTCGTACTGCTTCACGAGAGCGTTCTTGGGCTCCTGGAGGATCCTCACGAGCGACTCCTGGTCGAGTTCGTCCAGGTGTACACTCACGGGCAACCGGCCGACGATCTCGGGGATCAGACCGTAGCGCTGCAGGTCCTCCGGCTCGACCCATTGCATGAGGTTGCCCTCTTTCTTCTCCTTCTCGAGGTCGACTCCATCGAAGCCGATCTTGCGGGTCCCGACTCGCGCTTCGACGATCCGCTCAAGACCGTCGAAGGCTCCACCACAGATGAAGAGCACGTTCTTCGTGTTGATCTGGATGTACTCCTGCTGCGGGTGCTTGCGGCCACCCTGCGGAGGAACACTGGCGATGGTGCCTTCGAGAATCTTGAGTAACGCCTGCTGCACACCCTCACCCGACACGTCTCGCGTAATCGATGGGTTCTCGGATTTCCGAGCGATCTTGTCCATCTCGTCGATGTAGACGATTCCACGTTCACACTCTGCGACGTTGAAGTCCGCGGCCTGCAGCAGACGTACGAGGATGTTCTCCACGTCTTCACCGACGTAACCCGCCTCGGTGAGCGTGGTCGCGTCCGCGATCGTGAAGGGGACGTGAAGCGTACGCGCGAGCGTCTGGGCAAGGAGCGTCTTCCCTACGCCTGTAGGACCGATCAAGAGAATGTTCGCCTTGTCGATCTCGACATCGTCGAGGACGCCCTGGTGGCTGACCCGCTTGTAGTGGTTGTAAACCGAAACGGAGAGAGCCCTCTTGGCGACTTCCTGGCCGATGACGTACTGGTCAAGAGTCGCCTTGATCTCTTCGGGCGTCGGGCTCGGAACGGTCTGTTCCTGAGCTTCGCGCTCTTCCTCCTCCGCCAGGATTTCGTTGCAGAGCGAGATGCACTCGTTACAGATGTAGACGTTGGGTCCGGAGATGAACTTCTTAACGCTCTCCTTGGACTTGCCGCAGAAGCTGCAGCGCAGGTGCTTGTCACTCATGTTCGGTTCCTCGTGCCGACCCTACTCGGCTGTGTCCGAGTCTGCAGGCTTGCCTTCCATCGTCTGAACCGGACCTTCCAAGACCCGATCGATAAGACCGTATTCCACCGCTGCCTCCGGACCCATGAATCGGTCGCGATCGACGTCTTCTGCGATACGCTCGACGCTCTGGCCGGTATGCTTTGCAACAATACCGTTCAACTTCTCTCGGATATGCAAGATTTCTTGTGCGGCGATCTCGATATCGGAAGCGGTTCCGTGCGATCCGCCAGACGGCTGGTGGATCATGATTCGGGAGTTCGGAAGGGCATTTCTCTTGCCTTCGGCCCCGGCCGCGAGGAGCACGGCGGCCATCGAAGCCGCCATGCCCACACAGAAGGTCGACACCGGCGCTCGCAGGTGCTGCATGGTGTCGTAGATAGCGAGACCCGCGTAGACACCGCCGCCCGGCGAGTTGATGTACATGAAGATGTCACGCTCCGGATCCTCGGCGTCGAGGAAGAGAAGCTGGGCGAGAATGATGTTCGCGACGTTGTCGTCGATCCCCGTTCCGAGGAAGACGATCCGGTCCATGAGGAGTCGGCTGAAGATGTCGTAGCTGCGCTCGCCACGGCTGGTGCGCTCGATGACATACGGAGGGTAGATCGTCATTGGTCTTTCCTGGCGCTCCGCCTCAGGCGGGCGACGCTTCGGTGATCTCGGACTGTTCCATGAGGAACTCGAATACCGCCTGCTCGGTCAGCTCGCGCTCCAACGACTCGAGCCGACCAGACTTCTGAAGTTCTGCATACACCTTCGCAGCGTCGGTGTTGTTTGCTGCGGCGATTTCCTCGATACGGGCATCGAGGTCGTCTTCAGTCGCGTTGAGATTCTGGGTCTGAGCGATGCGCTCGATCACGAGAATCCGCTTCACGGCGCGTTCGGCCTCGGGACGGATCTGCTCTCTGAACTCGGCGACCTTCTCTTCCGGAAGACCCTGCGCGTCCCCGATGATCCCGTCAGAGTACCGGGCCACCATCGAAGCAGGGACCTCGAAGGTGTTTGCCTCGATGAGCATGTCGAGCAGTCGTCCTCGAACGACGGCGTCGGCCTGCTGGGCCGCTTCCTTTTCCATGTCTCCCCTGACCTTCGACTGTAGATCGTCGAACGTCTCGAAGTCGCCCACCTGTTTGGCGAGTTCGTCGTCGAGCTCCGGGAGGTCCATCGCTCGCCGTGATATCAACTCGATCCGGAGCCGTTCCGTGTCTCCACGCCGCGGCTCGTCAGGGAAATCGTCCGGGAACGTGACGTCGAAGTCACCGGAGGCACCGGGCTCGAGGGTCTTGATGCCGTTTTCGATGTCCGGAATGGCGTCACCCTGGCCGACGACGAAGTCGTAGTCGCGGCCCTCGTCGGCCGGTTCGTTCTCGTCGTCGAGTCGAGTCACCTTTACCGAGACCAGATCCTTGTCCTGGGGCGTCCCCTCCTCCATCGGCTGCCAGACCCCGTTCTGCTCCTGGACCCGTGACAGCACCGCCTGGACCTGCTCATCCGTGACGGGCTCGGCGGAACGCTCGACTGCGAAGCCTCCAAGCCGTTCGATATCGAAGACGGGTTCGACGTCGAAGGCGATCGCGAACGTAAGGTCGCTCTCGGGCTCGTACTTCACGTCCTCGATCTCACCTTCACTGATCGGTCGGAGCTCTTCGGCCGCCAGAGCCTCTCGGTACGCGGCTCCAATGAGCTTGTCGAGCGCTTCCTGTCGAAGTGCGCCACCGAAGCGGGACTCGATGACCTTGGTAGGCACTCGCCCTTTCCGAAAACCCTTCAGGCGGGCCCTCGAAGCCAGCTGAAGGGCCGCTTTGCGCTCCTCCTCCTGGACGATCGAAGCTGGGACGGTCACGCTCATGCTGCGGCGCCAGCGCTCGTGCTCCTGCACGGAGATCTGGAGAAGAGATGCGTCTAGTGTCATGCGAGTACCGATGGGTGCGATCTGAAAAGAAAGGGTCTGCGAAGTGCGAAAGGGGGGACTCGAACCCCCACGGCACGAGGCCACGGGATCCTAAATCCCGCGCGTCTACCAATTCCGCCACTTTCGCGCGTCGGAAAGATAAACCCTGTATCAACAGCGGTTCAATCGCGGGCCCGTTCGATACGAAAACGGGGCGCGGGAGAGCCTCGTCGCTCCCCGCGCCCCTGGCTGGGTCCCGCTCTGTTCTTATGGCATCCGGACGTTGACGATGCGCTCCGTACCGTTCGGGTGCAAAAAGTGAAGCGAGACGATCTCTTCGCTATCGACGCCGTCCAGAGCGATCCGTACGTGATCCGGTGTGCGCACCTCGGTGTCGTTGATCCGGATGAGCTTGTAACCCAGATACTGGAACACCTGACGTCGCTCTGCTGCGCTGCCGCGGGCGACTTCGGTCAGGACGACACCCGAGGGGTCCTCGAATCCGAGCTCGCTGGCACGCTCGAGAGTCAGCGCCTCGATCTGGATTCCGAGGCGCTCCTCAGAATGCACCTCTCGCGTCGCAGTGACGGTCTCGATGCTGTTGATCGGGGCTTCTCCCAGCCGAACGTCGACATCGACGGGGCCACCCTCTCGGTACACCGTTACGCGCACCCGGTCACCCGGTCGGCGCTCTGCAATCTCTGCCTGAAGCTCGGACACATACCCGACGGGCTGGCCGTCCAGCGCGACGATGACGTCCTCCTGCCGAAGGATGCCAACCGACGGGCCATCCGGCACGTCCTGGACGAGCACGCCCGAAACCGAGGGCAGTCCGTAGAACTCGGCGTCCTCAGCGCTGACCTCGACGATGCTCACGCCGATGCGAGGTCGGCGCACATGGCCGTACTCGACGAGGTCTTCCATGACCCGCCGCGCAAGGTTGATCGGAATCGCGAACCCGTACCCCTGGTAGACCCCCGTCGTCGAGGCGATCGCCGAGTTGATGCCAACGACCTCACCGCGAAGGTTGACCATCGGGCCGCCCGAGTTGCCCGGGTTGATGACCGCGTCGGTCTGGATGAAGTCCTCGATGGCATACGGCGAAAAGTCCGGGCCGTAGCGGGGATCGTTGAACAAGTCCCTCTGAAGGAGGTTCAATCCGCGGCCCCGGGCGCTGATGATCCCGGCAGTGACCGTGAAGTCGAGTTGCGTCGACGCTCCAAAGCCCGGGTTGCCGATGGCGAGAATCCACTCTCCCACATTGATCTCATCGGAGTTGCCAATCGCCATCGCCTGCAGGTCCTCATCCAGGTCGACCTTGATGACAGCCACGTCCGTGAATGGGTCAGCGCCGACGATTCGTGCCGGGTAGTAACGCCGATCCGGGAAATAGACCCGTACGTCCGTAGATCCTTCCACCACATGGTTGTTCGTCAGGATGTACCCGTCCGAAGACACCACGAATCCGCTGCCGCCCGCGATCTGCGACCGAGGAGGAGCCGGCTCGCCTTCCTGGCCTCCTCGCTCGTCGAAGAACTGTCGGAACTGGTCCTGGCGTGTGTTGGACGCCGGGGCGGTGCGCCGGCTCTCGATCCGAACGACCGCTGGCGTAACGGCGTCCGCCAGGTTCGTGAATGCTCTGCTCAGGTCGAGGGCCGGCTGAACAGCGGACTCCGCTACCTGTGGACCTTCCACGATCGGGGGCATGGCGTGGGACGTACTCGTCCAACCCAGGCCGCTGGCGATCCCGACCCCGAACAGAAGTACAACGGCCATGCCGGCGACGATGCGCGCCTTGGCTTTCAGGGGGTCGTACATGCAGGGTTCCTCCTGTCTATCGAAGGGCTCGGGCGAAGGACCCGGGCCGCTGGTGCCTGGTCGAGAATACACGAGAAGGTTCGGCTGTGGTCCGACCTTCTACAACTGTCTACGACGAGGGGAGCGGACCGGCGGGTTGCCCCGCCGGTCCAACTCGACCAATCAGCTACTTCTCTTCGTCGACGATCTCGTAGTCGGCTTCGACAACGTCCTCGTTGTCCGACGCCGCGGTGTCCTCGTCTCCCTCATCCGAGACGTCGGCATCACCCTGATCATCGTACCCCTCATCATCACCTTCACCGGCCTCCTCGGCCTTGGCGGCCTGCGCCTGATACATCTCCTGGCCCGCCGCGCTGAATGCCTGCATGAGCTCGTCACGCGCGGCGTTGATGGTGTCGAGATCGTCGCCCTTGAGTGCTTCCTTGGCGGCTTCGGTGGCTTCGGTCAGGCGCGCCTGCGAATCCTCCGAGACCATCTCGCCCCACTCGGCGCTGTCCTTCTCGACCTGATAGACGAGTGAGTCGAGCTGGTTGCGCGACTCGACCTTCGAGCGACGCTCCTCGTCCTCCGAGGCGTGCGACTCGGCGTCCTTGACCATCCGTTCGATCTCGGCATCCGACAGTCCGCTGGACGCTTCGATCCGGATCTTCTGCTCCTTGCCGGTCGTGCGATCCTTCGCCGACACGTGGAGGATTCCGTTCGCGTCGATGTCGAAGGTCACCTCGACCTGAGGCATGCCCCGCGGTGCCGGCGGGATTCCCGTCAGCTGGAACTTGCCGATGGTCTTGTTGTCCATGGCCATCTTGCGCTCACCCTGGAGCACGTGGATTTCGACCGTCGTCTGGTTGTCCTCTGCGGTCGAGAACACCTCCGCCTTCTTGGTCGGAATCGTCGTGTTCCGCTCGATCAGGGCCGTCATGACGCCGCCCAGCGTCTCGATTCCGAGCGACAGCGGCGTTACGTCGAGAAGGAGAACGTCGGTCACGTCACCCGCGAGGACGCCACCCTGGATGGCGGCGCCGATACCGACGACCTCGTCCGGGTTCACGCCCTTGTGCGGATCCTTGCCGAAGAACTCCTTCACGATCTCCTGGACCTTCGGGATCCGCGTCGAGCCACCGACCAGAATGACCTCGTCGATATCTTCCTTGGAAATGCCCGCGTCCTTGAGGGCCTTCTCCATGGGCGGGATCGTGCGCTGGTTCAGGTCGTCGACGAGCTGCTCGAACTTGGCCCGGGTGAGGCTGTAGTTCAGGTGCTTCGGGCCTTCCTGGGTCGCGGTGATGAACGGCAGGTTGAGATCCGACGACATGGTCGTCGAGAGCTCCATCTTCGCCTTCTCCGCCGCTTCCTTCAGCCGCTGAAGCGCCATCGTGTCCTTGGACAGGTCGATGCCCTGGTCCTTCTTGAACTCCTCGACCAGCCAGTTGATGATGCGCTGGTCGTAGTCGTCGCCACCGAGGTGCGTGTCACCGTTGGTGGATTTGACCTCGAAGACCCCATCGCCGAGCTCGAGAATCGAGATGTCGTACGTGCCACCTCCGAGGTCGAAGACCGCGATCTTCTCCTCGGCCTTCTTGTCGAGGCCATACGCCAGTGCGGCGGCCGTGGGCTCGTTGATGATCCGCAGCACTTCGAGTCCGGCGATCTTTCCAGCGTCCTTCGTGGCCTGGCGCTGCGCGTCGTTGAAGTAGGCCGGGACGGTGATGACTGCCTGCGCCACCTTCGTTCCGAGGTAGTCCTCGGCCGTCTGACGCATCTTCTGGAGGATGATCGCGCTGATCTCGGGCGGCGTGAACGTCTTGTCGGCGTTCGGGATCTTCACCGTGACCCGATTACTCGCGTCGTGCTGGACGTCGTAGGGGACCAGCTTCTCTTCCTCGGCCACCTCGTCGTGCTTGCGGCCCATGAAGCGCTTGATGGAGAACACGGTGTTCTCCGGATTCGTGATCGCCTGACGTCTCGCCACCTGACCGACCAGGCGCTCCCCGTCCTTGGTGAAGCCCACGACCGAAGGGGTCGTGCGGCCACCCTCGGAGTTGGGGATCACGACGGGCTCTCCACCCTCCATGACCGCGACCACCGAGTTGGTCGTTCCGAGGTCGATTCCGATGACTTTACCCATTTCCTCTCTCTGTGTCTGATGAGGTACCCACTGACAGCGGCATGAGAAGTGCAATCCTCATGCCGGTAGAGAGGGACGAAAGCCCGCCGATTTGGCCGATTTCAGGGCCAGATGCTGCCATAGTGGCAGTCCCTGAATATGGTCTCGTCTGGTGGGCCGCGCTCGGACGCCTGATATTGCTGCGCCTCTCCCCGCGCTTCCATCCGAACTCCACCCTCGATGATGCGACCGAAGTCGATCCTGTCGGTGACATGGGTGGTGCTCGGTCTCCTCCTTCTTCCCGGGGCTGACGCCTCTGCGGAGGTTCTGGACGCGCACGACGTACCGTCCGTGCTCGCGTCGATCGACCAGCAGGAGGAGGCGGGAACCCGTGTCGGCGTGCCGGAGGGTGGTCTCGACACGCCGCTTCTCGCCCGCATCAGATCTCTTCTGGGGCTCCTCTTCCTCGGTCTCGTCGCCTGGGGTTTGAGCGTGGATCGGGCGAGGATCCCGTGGCGGGTCGTTTTCTGGGGCCTCGGCCTGCAACTGGCCTTCGCGTTCTTCATTCTCAAGACGCCGCTCGGGGCGGGTGTCTTTGCCGCTGCCGGGGCGCTCGTCATGGCGCTGCTCGGATTCACGATGGACGGGGCCAGCTTCGTATTCGGGAACCTCGTCTACGACACCGTACCGGTAGGGACCGCGACAGGGCAGGGTGGATTCAGCGCGCTTCCGGGGCAGGTGGCGCAAACCGGAGCGTCCATCGCTTTCTACGTCCTGCCCACAATCATCTTCTTCTCCTCGCTCATGACCGTCCTCTACCATCTCGGGATCATGCAGTACGCGGTCCGGGGGGTGGCGTGGGTAATGCAACGAACGATGGGGACGTCTGGTGCGGAGACGCTGTCGGCGGCCGGCAACGTGTTCGTGGGTCAGACGGAGGCTCCGCTGCTCATCAAGCCGTTCGTCGAGCGGATGACGATGTCCGAGCTGAACGCCGTCATGACCGGTGGGTTCGCGACGGTCGCCGGAGGTGTATTGGCGGCGTACGTGGGGATGCTCGTTCCATACTTCCCGGATATTGCGGGCCACATGATCGCGGCTTCGGTGATGTCCGCGCCCGCAGCCCTGGTCGTCGCCAAGCTCATGGTGCCGGAGACCGGCGTATCCGAGACGGCGAACTCCCTCGATATCCTGGTGGAGAAGAAGGACGCCAATGTGATCGACGCTGCGGCCCGCGGAGCTTCGGAGGGCCTCATGCTCGCACTGAACGTCGGTGCAATGCTGCTCGCCTTCGTAGCACTCATCCATCTCTGTAACGGCGTGCTCGGATGGATGGGGGGGCTCGTAGGGTGGGAGACGGTCTCCCTCGAGGGGATCCTTGGTTGGCTTCTGGCCCCACTTGCTTGGCTGATGGGCGTGCCCTGGTCCGACGCACCCACCATCGCTTCTCTCATGGGTGTGAAGACCGTTCTCAACGAGTTCGTGGCCTACCTGCAGTTGGCCGGCACTCTGAGCGGAGAGCACACGCTCGAGCCCCGCTCGATCATCATCGCCACCTACGCCCTGTCGGGCTTCGCGAACTTCGCGTCGATCGCCGTCCAGATCGGGGGCATCGGCGGGATCGCACCATCACGCCGGTCCGATCTTTCGCGGCTCGGGCTGCGGGCGATGATCGGTGGATCGCTCGCGGCGTTCATGACTGCGACGATCGCGGGGATGATCCTCTGAGCGAAGCAGCGCGCGTCCTCGGCTCTCGGCTCGGCCCTTCGCTCCCTCGGGTGGCCCTGGTGCTGGGGTCCGGGTCGAATCAGCTGGTCGAGGCGCTCGTCGATCCAGTCTCAGTCGCTTTCTCGGATCTCACGGGTTTCCCCGAGGCGGGAGTCGAGGGTCACGAAGGTCGATTCGTCCGAGGGGGCCTGGATGGCGTTGATGTCATCGTGCAGGCGGGCCGATACCACGCCTACGAGGGCTGGCCCGCCGATGTGGTGGTGGCTCCTGTCCGATTGATGGCGGAGCTCGGGGTAGAAACCCTCGTCATGACGAACGCGGTCGGCGGAATCCGGGAGGATCTCGAACCGGGCGATCTGGTCCTGATCGACGATCAGATCAACCTGACCCTCGGCAGTCCGCTCGCCGGTCCGGTCGCCGCGGGCGAGGAGAGGTTCCCCGACATGAGCGCTCCCTTCGACCCTGAGTTGGCGGCCCTCGCTCGATCCATTGCGGTAGAGTGCGGGATACGCCTCGTCGAGGGCACGTACGTCGGCGTTTCGGGACCCGCCTACGAGACGGCCGCCGAGGTGAGAATGATGGCGCGGTTCGGTGCAGACGTCGTGGGGATGTCGACGGTGCCAGAGATCCTGACCGCGCGGGCGCTCGGTCTCCGTAGTCTCGTGCTGTCTCTCGTGACCAACCGGGCGACCGGACGATCGGGAAGGCGGATATCGCACGCGGACGTGCTCGAGGTAGGAGAGCAGGGCGCACGCGATCTGGCCCGCATTGTGACCGGTCTCTTGAAACGACTGGCCGCGCGTCAGTCCGCCGAAACGAAGTGATTCACCGGACCATGCCCCTGGCCGATTCCGGGTGCGTCTGCGATCGCACGCGCGACGAAGTCGAGCGCCGACTCGACGGACGAGCGGAGACCTCGTCCGCGGGCCAGCCCCGCCGCGACGGCGGCCGAGAGCGTACACCCCGTGCCGTGCGTGTGGCGGGTATCGATTCTTGCCCGACGCCAGACGTGCTCCTCGGCCCCGTCCCAGAAGAGGTCGACGGGGTCACCCCCGAGGTGGCCTCCCTTCACGAGGACAGAAGAGGCACCGAGGGCTACGATCGCGTGAGCCGCTGCGCGCATTCCTTCGAGATCCTCGACGGTTTCTCCGGAGAGAATCCCTGCTTCTTCGAGGTTCGGGGTCACGACGGTCGCGAGGGGCAGGAGTTCTCTCTTGAGGGCTTCCACCGCATCCGACGCGAGCAACCTGTCTCCGCTCGTCGCGACCATGACCGGGTCCATGACATAGGGGGCCAGGCCGTGCACACGGAGCGCTTCCGCTACCTCCACGACCAATGCGCTCGTGGCCAACATTCCGGTCTTCACCACTGCTGGACGCATGTCGCTGACCACCGCGTCGATCTGAGCGCGCACGTCGGGGAGCGGCACAGTGTGGATCGCTTGCACGCCCATGGTGTTCTGGGCGGTGATGGCCGTAACCGCACTCGTCCCGAAGACGCCGAACGCTTGGAACGTCTTGAGGTCAGCCTGGATGCCGGCGCCGCCACCGGAGTCACTTCCGGCGATGGTCAGCCCGATCGGAATTTCGTGATGATGCATATCGAGAGAAGGTCGCGAGAAGCATGGAGCTGAGCCAGCGCCGAGAGCGTCTCCTGGGGAGACTGCGCCAGCGAAAGTCACGCGTGAAGGAGCGCCGCGTCCTCGTCGAAGGTGTTCGGGCCGTGGCCGAGGCGTTGAACGCCGAAGCCGCACTGGCCTTCGCAGTCCTGTCTCCACGCCTTTCGTCGAGCGTGTTGGGGGCGGACCTCGAAGAGCGGCTGGCCTCGGCCGATGTCGTGACCGTGTCCGACGAGGAACTCGAGGACCTGGCAGACACCGACCGACCGCAGGGAGTGCTGGCGGTCTTCGAGGAGCCCGGTCACCGCTTGAGCGAGCTTCCGAGCCGTGGACGGGTGTTGCTGCTCGACGCCGTTCAGGATCCGGGTAACGTAGGCACGCTCGTCCGGTCCGCGGTCGCTTTCGGTTTGGACGCGGTGCTGTGTTTGGACGGGACCGTGGACCCTTGGAGTACGAAGGCGGTACGTGGCTCCGCGGGAATGGTGTTCCGATTGCCGGTGATCGGCTGCGGTCACGGCGAGGCCCTCGCGGTTCTCGAAGAAAAGGAGATCCCGATTCGGGTCGCATCAGGAGAGGGCGCACCGGTCGTGGCCGGTGCGGAGGCATTCGGACTCGTGCTCGGTAACGAAGGCGCCGGTGTGCGAGAGGAGATCCGGGCCGCCGCGCGTGCGGTGGTCGGCATTCCCATGAAGGGCCCGGCAGAGTCGCTGAACGTCGGGATCGCTGGATCGATACTCATGCACGCGCTGACACGGGAAGACACTTGATGGAGGGCTGGACGGTATCGATCCTCGCGGGCGTCTATGGGCTCTTGATCGGTTCGTTCCTCAACGTCTGCTCGCTCCGATGGCCCGTCGACGAGTCCGTGGTCAGACCCCGTTCGCGCTGCCCCAACTGTGAAGAGCTCATTCGATGGTACGACAACGTGCCGGTCGTCAGCTGGCTCGTGCTCCGAGGAAAATGCCGGACCTGTGCCGAGCCCGTTTCCATTCAGTACCCGCTGGTCGAGCTCGCGACCGGGTTGATGTGGGCCGGGGCGTTTGCCCTTCACGGCCCGTCCTGGGAGGCCCTGCGCGGGAGCCTCTTCTTGACCATCCTCTTCGGGATTTCGATCTCGGATGCTCGCTTCTTCATCATTCCGGATCAGTTCTCGATCGGTGGCGCCGTGCTCGGACTGGGGCTCGCCTTCGTCCCGGGGGGAATCGACTGGGTCCCCGCGCTCATCGGAGCCGCGGTCGGATACGCGGTCCTGTGGGGCGTTGGGGTCGCCGGGACCTGGATCATCAAGAGGATCTCGCCGGGCAGACTGGAGGAGGCGGGAGTCGATCAGGCGATGGGTGGTGGCGACATCAAGATGATGATGATGATCGGCGCGTTCCTCGGCGTCTGGGGAGTCGCGCTGACGGTGTTTCTGGGCTCGGCCCTGGCTCTCCTCTGGGTATCGCTGGGGTCGTTTCTCGCCCTGTTGTCCTTCAAGCCCGTCACGGACATCACGAACCGGCTCATTCCCCTCGGCGTGTTCCTCGCCGCGGGTGGTGGCGTCGCGTATGTGTGGGGTGAGGCGATGGTCAGGTGGTACCTGACGTCGGTGGTGGGTTTGCCCGGCTAGCTCTCGGGCGGGGTGTCCAGAACGCGACTCAAGGGTCCGAGCAGTCTCGCTTATAGCCGCACCGCTCGCAGATGAGCTTGCAGTGAAGGTTCAGCATTTCGGCGCCACAGAGGTCGCAGTAGAAGACCTCTTCGGACTCTTCCGCCTCGGTCCCTCTGGATGGGGAGCCCGGATTCCGCTCATCCCTGCGCTGCTCGCTCACCCCTCCCATCGCCCGATGCCCTGGGCCAGGTACTGACGCGAGAGGTCGACGTAGTGCTGTTCGCTACGCTCGATCCACTTCGCGGCCGAACCATCGAGCGTCTTCTTGACGACCCCCGGAACGCCGGCCACGACGCTCCGGTCTGCGATCTCCGTGTTTTCCAGCACGACCGTGTTCGCTGCCAACACACAGGACGCGCCGATCACCGCGCCAGGTAGAATGACCGCGTTCATCCCGACCATCGCCCGCTCCCCGATCGAGCAGCTCTCGAACTTCGCTCCGTGCCCGACGGTGACGCCCTTCCCGATCAGCGTGGGCGCCCAGCGCCCGACATGAACGACGCAGTTGTCCTGCACGCTACTCCTTGGACCAACCTCGATTCCGAAGTCCGGATCATCGCCGCGCAGGACGGCACCGAACCATATGCTCGCTTCGGCACCGATCGTCACGTCCCCGACGATAACCGCGTTGGGTGCGACGAACGCAGACTCGTGAATGCGGGGTGACTTACCCCCGAACGGCAGGACGATGGCCATCAGTCGGCGTCGGCCGAGCTTCCCCGCATCCTGGTCAGACGGGCCCGGAGCACCTGCGTCTCGGATGCCTCCAGAATCTCGATCCGGACGCCCGTGGTCTCGAAGCGTTCGCCCTGTTTGGGCACGTATCCGAGCTCCTCGAGGATCAGGCCGTTCAACGATCTATGCTCCACCTTGGGCATCGACACGGCCAGGGCTTCGTCGAGGTCACGGACATCCACGCCTGCGTCGCATTCCACGACGTCTTCGGAGATGCGGACGATTTCTTCCTCCTCGACGTCCGTCTCATCGACGATCTCCCCCACCAGCTCCTCGAGGATGTCTTCGAGGGTCACGAGGCCGTCGGTACCGCCGAACTCGTCGGCTACGATGCCCATATGGATACGGCGAGCCTGGAAGTCCCGGAGGAGTTGCATGACCGACAGAGAGCCCGGGACGAAGAAGGGCTCCCTCGCGAGGTCGCCAAGCGTGACCTGACGATCACCTCGCGCGAACCGCTCATAGGCTTCCCGCACATATACGATTCCCGTCACGTCGTCGACCGATTCGCGATACACGGGGACACGGCTGTACGGGACATCGGAGAGCTGGTCGACGACCTGAGCGAGCGTCTGCGATTCTCGCCACGCGAAGATGTCGACCCTTGGGACCATGACGTCCCACGCCGTCAACTCATCGAGTCGGAAGGCGCGTTCGACCAGCCGGTTCTCGGACTCCTCGAGAACTCCCTCCTCCTCACCGATCTCCTGGATCTCGAGGAGTTCACGACGCTCGGTGGTCTGCTCACCCTCACCACCCCCGATCCGGTCCTCGAGCTTCGCGACCGGGATGGTCAGCGGCCGGGTGAGGCGCTCCAGGGTCAGGAGCATCGGTGCCGCGGAAAGGGCGAGCCGGACAGGTCGGCGGGCCGCGAACACGTGGGGGATCAGATCAGCCATGATGAGGACGATGAGAATCCCGACGGCCGCACTGGCTACTGCTCCGCCCGCGCCCCACGTGGAAACCCCGGTCAGCGTCATGATCGCGAGAGCAGTCAGGTCGAAAACCTGCGTCACCACGCGCACACTCGCTCGGACGTGGCGCTTCTGCTCCCGTACGCGCAACAGAGCCTCGGCGCCCTCGAAACCCTCTTCCTCGAGCGTGCGCAGATGAGGTCGCGCGATCTGGAAGGCGGCGTCGTGCGCGGCGGTCAGAACCGCCGAGAGCACGAGTAGGAGGGCGACCGACGCACCCGCGAGCCCCATCATGCGAAGCCCGCCGGTCCGTCGTTTCTACTCGGAGGGCGGTCGCTGCCCTCCATATCTCTGTCTACGTCCAACCTTGGCTCTCCTCGAGGAGCTCCTTGATTACATCGCGCGTACCCCTGCCATCCGCCTCGGCCTCGAAATTAAGGACCAGCCGGTGCGCGAGGACCGCCGGCGCCACGGCGCGCACGTCATCGTACGACGGAAGGGCTACACCGCGCGAGGCTGCGCGCGCCTTGGCGCCGAGGACGAGGTACTGCGAGGCCCTCGGACCGGCGCCCCACGCGACGTACTTCGAAGACACACCTGCGGCTTCCTCGCCGGGTCGGGTCGCACGGGCCATCCTTACCGCGAACGACACCAGTGAGGGCGGAGCGGGAATCCGGCGAACGAGACGCTGCAGGTCGATGAGTTCGGAAGCGGACACGACGGGGTGGACCTCAGGGTCCTCTTCTCCGGTCGTTCGCATTGCCACTTCCTCCTCCTCGTCCCGACTCGGGTAGTAGATCGGGAGTTCGAGCATGAAGCGATCCAGCTGTGCTTCCGGAAGAGGGTACGTACCCTCTTGTTCGATCGGGTTCTGTGTCGCCAGTACGAAGAAGGGTGGCGGGAGGATGTAGGTCTCGCCGGCGGCCGTGACCGCTCTCTCCTGCATCGCTTCAAGGAGGGCCGCCTGCGTCTTCGGCGGAGTCCGGTTGATCTCGTCAGCCAGCACGATGTTCGCGAAAATCGGGCCTTTGACGAACCGGAACACACGTCGGCCCGTCGTTCGATCTTCCTCGATGACTTCGGTGCCGGTGATATCCGTCGGCATCAGGTCAGGTGTGAACTGGATGCGACTGAACTCGAGATCGAGCGCATCCGCCAGTGTCTGAACCAGAAGCGTCTTTGCGAGTCCAGGGACTCCGACGAGCAGGACGTGCCCGTTGGCCAGGAGCGCCACGAGCAGTTCGTCGATGACCTCCCGCTGGCCGACGATTCTCTTTTCGACCTCTTTCCGCATGGCGTCGGATACCTCGGCTGCACGCTCGAGGAGGTCGACATCGCGGTCGATGATCGTGGCTTCGTCGGTTGGCGTCATTCGCTTCTCATTGTCGGGTATAGGACCCTGTAGTGGGGCGCGAAGATTGAGTCGATTCCGGCGCTGCGTCAAGCGCACCTTTTGCCCCGAAATCGGCCCCAAAACGGCTTGCGCTTTTTTTCACAAGGGCTAGCTTAGGCGGGCTATGCGGGCATCAAGTACCTGCTCAGATCCAACGTCCGCAGGAGCCTGAGGGAGCACGGTCTTGACCGAAGACCCAGAAAGACCGGATCCACGCCGCGAAATGATGCGTGCATCCGGGCAGTTCATGGGTCACGGTCTCTCCTTGGCCCTCGCCGTTCTGCTCTTCATGGGTATTGGTGCGTGGCTGGACTCGAAGTTGGGCATCGCTCCGATTCTCATGGTACTCGGTGCGTTCGTCGGTGGCGGCGCAGGTTTCTACAGTCTCTACTACCACATCGTGATCGAACCTCGTGAGCGGGGAAACGACCCGCAATGAGTCCCTCGCTGAAGTATGCGACGATCGGTGTGTCCTCTATCACGCTCGTGATGGTCGGCCTGATACCGATTCTCGATACGGTCGCATGGAAGGGTGTGCTCCTGGCGGCGGTCATTGCCGTGCCCGTCCAGGTTGCCGCATTCGCCGTTCTCATTCGTTACCGGGGAGAGCTGAACGGGTTTCTGGCGGCGTGGGTGGGAGGCACGATGGTCAGGATGATCGTTCTCGGACTCGTTGCGATTGCCGTGATTCGCTCGGGGGCCGAGGGTGCAGTGCCCACGCTTCTGGCGCTCGTGGGCTTCTTTTTCGGATTGCTTCTTCTCGAGCCGGTGTTTTTCCGGGTCGAGCAGAACCAGACGGGTTGACGCTTAGATGAAGCTTCTGGCCATGATGCAGGGCGGCGGCGCCGCGGCCCAGGAACATGCGACAACCGAGAGCGCCCCGGATCTCCAGGGCATGCTCACGCACCACTTGCTCGACGGCAACGAGCTCGAAGTGGTTACACCGTGGTTCAGTTGGCACCTCGAACTGCCTCACTTCGATCCGGTCCACATTGGGCCGCTCACGTTGGACCTGTCCATTACGAAGCACGTCTTCTTCCTGCTACTTGCTGCTGTCCTCTGCCTTCTTGTCTTCCTTCCGATCGGTCGGGCGATGCGAGACAAGTACACCACCCGGGCCCCGACCGGGTTCGCGAACGCGATCGAGGGCCTGGTGGTCTACTTCCGAGACGAGGTGGTGCGCAGGAATATCGGACATGGGGCCGATGCATTTACGGGATACATACTTACGCTCTTCTTCTTCATCCTGTTTATGAATCTTCTGGGGTTGGTGCCGTTCGGTGCTACGCCCACGGGGAACTTCATGGTCACGGGAGCCCTGGCACTCGTCACCTTCGTGGTGGTCGAGGTCACGGGGATGCGCACGCTCGGCTTTCGTGGCTACATGGGGACGATCTTTTACGCACCCAAAGGACTCAATCCGGTGGGGACCGCGATCATGCTCGTGATCCTCACTCCCGTCGAGTTCCTCGGGAAGCTGACCAAGCCCTTCGCACTCATGATTCGGCTCTTCGCGAACATGATGGCGGGTCATACCCTCGTACTCTCGCTACTCGGATTGATCTTCATGTTCGCGAGCGCGGGTGCGGTGGTCGCCGGAGGCGTTACCGTTGCCTCGATCGCGATGGTGTCGGGCATCATGCTCCTGGAGGTTTTCGTGGCGTTCCTCCAGGCGTACATCTTCGCGATGCTGACCGCTGTGTTCATCGGTCTCATACGCCACGCACACTGATTCTGCTTTGATTTCAACCCGTCGTTAGACGACACACTCTCAAGGAAAGCGACATGCTCTACGGAATGCTCGCGGTTGTTCAGGAAACCGCCGCCACCGGCGGCGCCGGTCTGGGCCTGCTTGGGGCCGGTATCGGTATCGGTCTTTCGGTCATCGGCGCTGGGATCGGCATCGGCAACATCGGAAATGGTGTGGCGCAGGGGATCGCACGTCAGCCTGAGGCTGCAGCGACGATTCAGACCGCCGGCATCATTCTGGCCGCGCTGATCGAGGGTGCTGCGCTCTTCGGTCTCGTCATCACGATCCTCTACAAGTTCTTCTAAAGCCCCTTCGTAAGCCGCATGCGGCATGTGAAGGAAGGGTCCGGCCATGTCCGGTAGGACCCGATGCCTGGAGAATCACGGAGTCATCATGAGAGCGAGTCGAATCACAGCGGCCCTGCTGGCCCTTTCGGCTTCCACGCCTGGGGTGCTGTTCGCCCAAGGCGGGGAGGGCGGAGGTGGACTGTACGATATCAACACCGGTCTGAGCGTTTGGACCTTGGTGGTGTTCGCGATCCTCGTGTGGGTGCTTGGGCGTTATGCCTGGGGTCCCATCCTGGGGGCGGTGAACGCTCGCGAGCAGGGCATCCAGTCCGCGCTCGACCAGGCTGCGGAGCGGAACGAAGAGGCTGCCGGGCTGTTGGCCGAGCACAAGGAGCAGCTGGCCGATGCACGGCGACAGGCCAGCGAGCTCATCGCCGAAGGCAAGGCCGCGGGTGAGGGTGTTCGAAAGGACATCGAGGAAAAGGCCCGTGCGGAAGCCCTCGGGATCATCGAGAGAGCGAGGGCAGAGATCGTGCGCGAGCGCGATGCGGCCCTCGAGACTCTACGCAGAGAGTCCGTGGACCTTGCCCTGGCTGCAGCGTCACGGCTGATGCAGGAGAACCTCGATCAGGACAAGGACCGTCAGCTCGTTGAGCGGTATCTGGCGGATCTGGGTTCGGGTGGGGCCGAAGCGTGAGAGACGAAACCGTCGCGAAGAACTATGCGGAAACGCTGTTCGAGCTGGGCCGCCGCAACGACGCGCTCCAGGAGTATGGAGATGCGATCGAGACGGTGGCGCGTCTCCTCGACGAGGACCCGAAGTTCCGGACCTTCATGGAGACGCCGCGTATCGACGACGACGACAGGAAGGGGGTCGTAAAGACCGCCTTTGCACAAGCACTGCCCAAGCACGTGGTGAACTTCGTGCTGGTGACGATCGACAAGCGCAGGCAGCGACTCCTGCGGGGCATTTCGACCCAGTACCATCTTCTGCTGGACAGTCACATGGGCAGGGAGCACGTGCGCGTCACCGTTGCTCGTCCCATCGACGATTCTACCAAGCAGTTGATCACTGAGAAGCTGTCCAAGATTCTCGGGAAAGAAGCGATCCCCCACGTCCGGGTCGAGCCGGGCATTATCGGGGGGCTCATCGTACGAACGGGCGATACGATTTTCGACGTATCGGTTCGGCGACGCCTGGAAGGGATGCGTCGCCAGTTACTTCAGGCCGCACTACCTGCCTCCGCCGGTGGCGGGGTCGACAACTGATCTGCACCTAACTCTCAGGACCAAATAGAGATGGCCAACGACTCCCAGCTCCGAGCCAGCGAGATCAAAGACGTTCTCCTCAATGAGATCGAGCGGTACGAGGACGAACTGAAAGCCGAAGAGATCGGTGAGGTGCTCGAGGTAAAGGACGGCATCGCGCGTATCTACGGCCTCACCAAAGCCATGGCTTCGGAGATGCTCGAGATCACTTCGTCGGGTAGCGGCGACGTGGTCACCGCGCTCGCGTTGAACCTCGAAGAGGACAACATCGGCGCCGTCATTATGGGGGACTGGACCAGCCTGCATGAGGGTGACCAGGTTCGCCGGACGGGTCGCGTGCTCGACGTTCCAGTCGGTCCGGGCTACCTCGGCCGCGTCGTGGACTCACTCGGCGACCCGCAGGACGGCCTGGGCCCGATCGACGGGATCGACGGTACGCGACAGATCGACATCGTCGCTCC
>JBDGVT010000004.1:0-37672 GCA_039585495.1 Gemmatimonadota bacterium
TCTGAAAGCGTCTGGCCAATTCGTGCCATTGCCGACGTCCTCCTCGCGCCTGGACCCGCTCTGCTATCTCGTTGTGGAACGCGGCCATTCCGACCGAGTCACCCTGTCGTAGCAGGATCAGAGCAAGAGATGCCGCGAGGTGTTTAGCGAACCAGAGTTTGTTCGGGAGCGTGCCCGGATCCGAGCTCCAGCCCATCGACTCACTGATGTCGAGCAGGAGGTAAGCGCGGAGGTTCGTCTCCTCCTCGAACTGTTTCACATAGTAGCGATCGGAGCGCCCGAACATGCGCCAATCGATGTGTCGCAGGTCGTCACCGGTCTGGTAGGCGCGCAGCTCCGCGAACTCGGCTGAGAAGCCTCTGTGAGGAGATCGGTGGAGGCCCATTAGAAAGCCCTCGACCACCTCACGCGCGATGAACTCGATCCCGCCAAGCTGCGAAAGCGAGGCGGAGTCGAGGAGGTCGGCTCGAGGGCCGGACGAACGGGTGGGAGATCTCAGTTCTGTCATGGGAGCCAAGGAAGCTATCGGCGGATCCGCGTGCTCTCAACGGTGCCAGCGACAACGCCTCCGGCCGTGTGATGGGAGGTGTGTGCCCTCGGAGGTGATCCAGTGTCCTCGAACGGTGACGGGGCCACGAAAATGCCCAGCATTCCCGGGGGATCCCAACTGGCACGGCTGTTGCCTCATACAATCGGTGGTGACCAGAGGAGTCGAAGAAGATCATGCGTGCGACGATACTTGTGGCATCAGCCATCGCGCTGCTGGGCACAGACGTCCCGCCCTTGTCAGGCCTGGAGCCCGTGGGCGGGGTCGCTCAGGAGCAGGCGCCCGTCACGGATTCTCTCGAGACCCGTGTCTGGCTGGATCGTGGAGACGAGCCAGTCGTGGAGGCTGGCGATGAGGTCAGGGTGTACTACCGGACCTCTGCCGACGCGTACGCGGCGATTTTCCGAATCGATACCGACGGCCGGGTTTCACTGCTCTTCCCTCAGCATCCCGATGCCGATCCGTTTGTCGGGGGCGGGCGTGACTATCGATTGGTCCTCCGAGATTCGCCTCGCTGGCGGGTCGATGACGACCCCGGGGTGGGGTACTTCTTCATGGTCGCGTCGGATGCGGCTCCCGACCTGTCCCTGTTCGGGTTCGACGCCGACGACGGATGGGACCTCAGCGGTGTGGGTGAGGCAGTGTACGAGGATCCCTATGTCGCGATCGACGAGTACGTCGCCGCCATACTGCCCGACTGGGACATCGTGCCGTACGCCCTGGACTTCGTCACGTATAACGTCGGTGAAGACCACGACTTCCCCCGGTTCCTGTGCTACGACTGCCACGGCTTCCAGAGCTACTCGAGCTGGAATCCCTACGCGTATTCGTGCTCCTCGTATCAGGTGGTTGTCTGGGACGACCCGTACTTCTATCCCGCGTACAGGTATTCGGCCGGGCGCGTGGTCGTGGCCCGCCCGCGCGTTCCTCGACCGAGGTATGGAGTGACCGCCCGGGTGCTGGGCAGTGGGGTGCGACCGATCATCGTGACTCGGCCGCCACCGCCGAGACGGTCGGTAGCGTATAAACAGACCGCGAGGCCGTCGCGGGCCGCGGCCGCACCGGCGCGCCGGCCGAACCGTACGGGGTCGGGCAAGATCGTCGTGCCCCGCCGGCCCAGCAGCGGCGAGACGCGCCCGACGCTTCGAAGGCGCACCCCGCCTACCCAGTCCGCGCCGAGTTCGCGGGTGCGAGGCGGTGAGCGCGCACGGCCCCCGGTCATATCGCGCCCAGCGCCGACATCGAGGCGGCCGGCGGTGGTGCGGCCACCGCCGGCACAGCGACCCTCGGCGACCCGGAGTCGGGGCTCGGCAAGGGTTCCGACGGCGAGGGGCCAGACCAGGCCGAGGCCGACGACCGGTCGGAGTGCGCCTCCTCCCCGCAGGCCCGCGGCGCGGACCGGGGCGCGGGGGCGGAGCGGCCGCGGCGCCGCGCAGCCTCCTCGTCGGCGAGGTCGGGGAGGCTGATCCGGGCCCAGCGTCTTCGAGAGGTCCGTCTGGTCGGTTAACTTTGCTCGCTCCTCACCGTCCATCCCCTGCCAGACGAACCTCCCTTGCAGACTGACCGAATCCGCAATTTTTGTATCGTCGCGCACATCGACCACGGAAAGTCGACACTGGCCGACCGACTGCTCGAGGGAACGCGTACCCTCGACAGTCGTCAGATGCGCGAACAGGTCCTCGACGACAACGAGCTCGAGAGGGAGCGCGGCATCACGATCAAGCTCCACGCCGTCCGCATGGAGCACACGGCCGCAGACGGGATCGAGTACGAGCTGAACCTCATCGATACACCCGGCCACGTGGACTTCACGTACGAGGTCTCTCGGTCGCTCGCGGCTTGTGAGGGTGCGATTCTCGTGGTCGACGCCACCCAAGGGGTGCAGGCACAGACGCTCTCGAACCTCTTCCTGGCCCTCGAAGCCGATCTCGAGATCATTCCGGTCATCAACAAGATCGACCTCCCGGGCGCCGAACCGGAACGCAGACGCGACGAGCTGGCGGATCTCCTCGGTGTCGACCCGGACTCGATCCTCCTCGCAAGCGCAAAAGAAGGCATAGGCGTCGAGGCGATCCTGGAGGCGGTGGTCGATCGGGTTCCGGCTCCGACCGGATCCGCAGACGCACCACTCAGGGCGCTGATCTTCGATTCGTACTACGACAAGTACCTGGGAGCCGTGCCGTCCGTGCGCGTCATGGACGGCATCATGAAGCCAGGTATGAAGATCACCTTCGGGAATGTGGACGCGCGGTACGAGGTGACCGAGGTCGGCTGTATGCGGCTCGGGCGGGTCCGTCAGGATGTCCTGCTCCCCGGCGAAGTCGGATACGTGGTCGCGGCGATCAAGCAGGTAGGCGACACAAAGGTCGGAGATACCGTCCTCGACGCCGAAAACCGGGCTACGGACCTGTTGCCGGGCTATCAGGAAGCGAGGCCAATGGTCTTCGCCGGGCTCTACCCGACCGACACGGACGACTACGAGGACCTTCGCGATGCGCTCGAGCGCCTCCGGCTTAACGACGCGTCGCTCCAGTACGAGCCCGAAACATCGGTCGCGCTGGGGTTCGGTTTTCGGTGCGGCTTCCTCGGCCTCCTGCATATGGAGATCATCCAGGAGCGACTCGAGCGTGAGTTCGATGTGGACCTGATAACCACCGTGCCGAACGTGAAGTATCAAGTCGAGATGACGGACGGGTCGTCGCTCGACGTCGAGAGCCCCCCGATGCTTCCGGATCCAGGCCGGATCGAGTCGATTTCGGAGCCGATCGTGCGGGCGCGAATTCTCTGCCCGGCGGAGTACATCGGGAACGTTCAGAAGCTGTGCCACGAACGGCGAGGCGTGTTTCGCGGCATGAACTACCTGGACACCCAGCGCGTGGAGCTCGACTTCGAGCTACCCCTGTCTGAAATCGTGCTCGACTTCTACGACCGACTGAAGAGCGGGACTCGTGGCTACGCGGCACTCGACTACGAACTGATGGAGTTCCGCCCGGACGACCTGGTACGCCTCGACGTCATGGTGAATGGCGACCCCATCGACGCGTTCAGCGTGATCATCCACGAGAGCAAGGCCTTCCTTTATGGACGTGACCTGGTGCGGAAGCTCAAGGACCTCATTCCGCGGCAGCAGTTTGCCGTGGCGCTCCAGGCCGCCATCGGAAACAACGTGGTGGCTCGGACGAACGTGAAGGCGCTCCGGAAGAACGTCACCGCGAAATGAAGCTGCTCGAGAAGCAGAAGGAGGGTAAACGCCGGATGAAGCAGGTAGGCACCGTCGAGATTCCGCAGGAGGCGTTCCTCGCGGTTCTGAATCTCGGCGACGATTGAGGCCGTGGGGCGCACATGAGTGATCAGTGGGTCCTCGGGGTCGACATAGGTGGCACGAACCTCGTGGTTGCGGCCGTGCCCACCGAGGGTGGTGAGCCGGTCGCGCTGCGCTCCCAGGAGACCTTCCCCGAGCGCGGTGGCGACGCCACCGTCGCCGACATCGCGGAGATGGTCGAAGCGGTGGTCCAGGAGATGGGCAAGTCACTCGGCGTGAGCCGCGAGGCCTTCATAGGGCTCGGCATTGGGTGCCCGGGACCTCTCGATCTCGATTCGGGCGTTGTGATATCGTCTCCGAATCTCGGGTGGAACGGGTACCCGATCCGTGATCGGATCATCGAAGCCGTCGGGTTTCCCGTGAGCCTCGACAACGACGCCAACTGCGCGACATACGGCGAGTGGTGGCAAGGTGCCGGGAAGGGGGCAAAGTCTCTCTTCGGCGTGACGGTCGGTACCGGAATCGGTGGCGGCTACATCCTGGACGGTCGCCTGCTTCGGGGCGCTAGTGGCAGCGCCGGGGAGATCGGACACACCACGATCAACTTCGCGGGCCGCCGTTGCGGATGCGGCAACTATGGCTGTCTCGAGGCCTACACATCCGGTCCGAGCATAGCGGCCCGGGCCCGTGAAGGACTCGAGGCGGGGTACGAATCGAGCCTCCGGCAATGGGTCGACGGAGACCTCGACGCGATCACCGCGCTGACCGTATACGATGCGCTCATGGACGGTGACGAGTATGCGCAGGAGGTGATGACCGAGACCGCGAAGATCCTCGGTTCGGGTGTGGCCAACGTGGTCAACACGTTCAATCCTGAGATGGTCGTGATCGTCGGCGGTGTGACGAGGGCAGGGGACCATCTCTTCGGACCACTCCGCTCCGAAGTCCGTCGGCGCGCGTTTCCAAGCGCGGTGAAGGCATGCACCATCGTGCCGGGCGCGCTTCCCGCGACGGCGGGAGTGATCGGGGCCGCAGGCATCTTCGTCGCCCAGCAGGTGACCACGGCGTGACCGGAGTCCGGACGTTGGGTGTGATCGGTACGCTCGTCTGGGACCAGATTCACGTCCAGGATCCGACTACGCCTCCCTTCGAGGACTGGGGTGGCATTGCGTACGCGCTCTCGGCGCTCGATGCGACGTTGCCGGAGGGATGGGTCGCGCGACCCATCCTCAAGGTCGGCGCCGACGTCGAGGCGGAGGCGCGTTCGTTCATCGGTGGGCTGTCCAGGATCGACGATGCGGCCCTTCGGATCGTCCCCGAAATCAACAACAGAGTCCAGCTCGACTACACCAGCGAGTCCCGGCGCGTCGAGCAGCTCACAGGGGGCGTCCCGTCATGGGAGCCGTTTGAGATCACGGACGCGATCGGCACATGCGACGCGCTCTACGTGAACTTCATTTCCGGTTTCGAGATGGGCCTCGAGGGCGCGCGCGCACTCCGTGCGGCGTTCGCGGGTCCGATCTACACCGATCTTCATTCTCTCTTTCTGGCCTCGGATGACGAGGGTCGTCGGTATCCGAGACGGCTGGACTCGGCCGATGAGTGGCTACGCTGCTCGGACGTCATCCAGGTGAACGAAGACGAGTTCGCCCTCATGTCCGACGGCGACGATCCGTGGCGAGTTACAGAGCGCCTCTCCGAGGATTCGTGTGCCATGATCGTGGTGACTTTGGGGGAGCGCGGGGCTGCTTTTGTGACTGGATCCGGCTTCAAGCCGGACCGCACGCGATGGCCTGTCTGGGATGCGTCGACTCTTCCCGGGCGTGGAGTCCGCCGAGACGTTACTCTGCGCACGCCGCCGATCTCCGGTGACCCCACGGGATGCGGAGACGTGTGGGGTGCGACGATGTGCGCGAGCTTGCTCGGCGGATCCGGGATCGAGGAAGCGATGTCGGAAGCGAATCGGATCGCGAGCGCGAACGTGAGGCAACGGGGGGCGTCCGGACTGATCCGCTACCTCGCGGAGACGGGTGTCTCCGGGACGTCCCGGGACATGAAATCCTGATAAGGCTGGAGAAGAGAGGGTGAGAAGCTGAACGTCATCGCAGTTCCTGGATCACTCGATCATCGCACGATCGACGCGTTTCTGGACGGGGTACTCGCCCAGGGGACCGAGCGATCGTTGTTCGACGCCCGGCACCTGCGCTGGGTCGACCCCAACGGCATGGTCGCACTTTTGCTGGCAGGGACGGTAGCAGCGGAGCAGCAGGGAGCGATTCCGCGACTGGAGCTTCCCGAGAGCGCGGACGTCAACGGATACCTCGCGCGCATGGCCTTCTTCGACGCGGCCCGAGGGGTCTTCGAATGCGAGCCTCCGACACGTCGGAGCGGAGGAGGCCCGTCGGACGTTCTGCTCGAGATCACACCCATCGCGGCGAACGCGGATGTCCACGAGGTCGTGGACCGTGTTCAGAGCAAGGCGGGTGCCATCCTGTCGTCCAAGCTCGGTTATCCCGCCTCCGCAGTCGTGCAGTTCTCGGTGATTCTCTCGGAGGTCTGCCAGAACATCATCGAGCACGCTGAGGCGCCTGGCTGGGTCGCTGCTCAGGCGTACAACTGGGCCAAGCGGCTGGGGCGGTTCGTGGTCGTCATCTCGGTCATGGACGTCGGGCGTGGATTTCGAGGGTCCCTGACGGACGAGCACTCCGCGCGGTACACGGATCGCTGGGGAGACACGACCGCGCTCGAGGCCGCGTTTCTGCACGGACTCACCCGCTTTCCGGATTCGGGTCGGGGGCAGGGCATTCAACAGATTCGCAGACAGGTCCGGAGGTGGGACGGAGCGATTACGATCCGGAGCGGGACGGCGCGCATCGGGCAGGTGCCAGAGTGGGATGACACCCCACCCATCGTCGATGGATTGGGCCCGCTGCCCGGGTCTCAGATCAGCATCATTTTGCCAGCTCGGATCGAGCCATGACCGATCTGCCCATCGACCCGATCGCAATCGACGTGGGAGAGGTCCTCCAGAAGACGGTAACGTCCCTCTATTCCCATCTCGTGACGCGCCCCACGGGCCGTGCGGTTCGTATGGCGATCGAGACCCAACTACAGGGAACCGGGGAGCGGTCCCTATCCCTGATCGATCTATCAGAGGTCGTCATTCTCGACTTTTCATGCGCGGACGAGGTGGTCGCGAAGCTTCTTCAGGGGTACCGCGACCACGAGTCGCACGACGCGTTCTTCGTCTTTCGAGGAGTCCACGAGCCGCACCGGGATCAGATCGAGGTCGTGCTCGAGCGACAGGGCCTCGCGCTGGTGGCGGAAACCGATCCGGGCACCTTCCGGTTGCTCGGCGTGCACTCGGATCGGGAGGCCCGTGTCTGGGCACTCCTCGAGGAGCGCGGTTTCCTTGCTGCCGAGGACGTCGATACCGTTTTCGGCGACGGTGAGGATCGGGTAGCTCTGAGGACGCTTGTCGAGCGAGGACTCGCCTTCCGGAGTCCTATCTCTGGTCGTGTGCACGCCCTGAGTCGTCTCGTCGAGCACCTGATGTGATATCGCGGTACTCTTCGAACCGAGGATCCAGGATGTCCGACGAAAAGCAGCAGCCAGGCACCGCGACCATCGGAGTGCACGGGGGTGACGAGCCGCGGGTGGCCGGGGCGCCGGTCGTTCCGCCGCTCGTTCAGAGCGCCACGTTTCATTGGGCCACGCCGGAAGACGGCGAGCTGCTCTACACCCGATACGGGAACAACCCGAACCAGCTCGCGTTGGGCCTGAAGATGGCCGCGCTGGAGCGTACCGAGGCAGCGGTCGGGCTCTCGAGCGGAATGGCGGCTACGGCGATGACGCTGCTAGCGATGACCGAGTCCGGGGATCACATCGTGGCATCGTCGCGGCTTTACGGAGCCACGCAAGCGCTGCTGGCCCATGAGCTTCCGAGAAGGGGCATCGAGACGACGTTCGTCGATCCCGACCAGGGAGGCTGGGAAGAGGCGATGCGGCCCGAGACTCGTGTCGTCTTTATCGAGATTCCGACCAATCCGACGCTGCGGATCGTCGATCCACGGCCGATCGTGGAGTTGGCGCACGAAAGGGGTGCGCGTGTGGCGTGCGACGCGACGTTCGCGTCGCCGGTGAATTTTAGAGCGGCCTCCGTGGGGATCGACGCCGTGATCCAGAGCGCGACGAAGTACCTCGGGGGCCATTCGGACCTCATCGCGGGAGTCGTCGCCGGATCGAGCGAGTTGATCGAAGAGGTCACCCGGGTGTCACGCCTCTACGGCCCTGCGCTCGATCCACATACCGCCTGGCTGCTCGATCGGGGCATCCGGACGCTGGATGTGCGGGTTCGCCGGCACAATGAGAACGCGCAACGGATCGCAGAGTGGTTCGAGTCACAGCCCGAGGTGGCCCACGCCATCTATCCGGGCCTTCCGTCGCATCCGGACTACGAGATCGCATCGGAACTGATGACCGGATCCGGCGGGATGGTGAGTATCGTGCTGGAGGGGGGAGGAGACGCCGCCGATCGCTTCGTGGGTGGCCTCGAGGTCGGGCTGGCGGCCCCGAGCCTGGGTGGGGTGGAGACGCTGGTGTCACAGCCTCGGTACACCTCCCACGCTGGACTTTCGCTCGAGGAGCGAGAAGCGCAGGGAATCCCCGACGGATTCGTACGGCTCAGCATAGGGGTCGAGGATCCGGCCGATCTCATCGCCGACTTCGAGGCCGCCCTTCGCAGCTGAGACGTCGAGGGCCCCGACCGGAGAACCGGTCGGGGCCCAGAGACATCGCGGTGGTGTTCCGCCTGCCGTCTACTCGTCCTCCATGAAGGGGTAGCGGTAGTCGGTAGGCGACACGAAGGTCTCCTTGATCGACCGTGCGCTGACCCAACGGAGCAGATTCAGCATCGACCCGGCCTTGTCGTTCGTGCCGGAAGCGCGGGCACCACCGAACGGCTGCTGTCCGACCACCGCTCCGGTGGGCTTGTCATTCACGTAGAAGTTGCCGGCCGCCTGGTCCAGAGCGTCGGTCGCTTCGCGGACCGCGCCCCGATCCTTCGAGAAGACCGCACCCGTGAGCGCGTAGGGTGATGTGGAATCGACGGTCTTGAGCATCTCCGCCCACTTCTCGTCTTCGTAGACGTAGATGGTCATGACGGGTCCGAAGATCTCGTCACACATCGAGATGTAGTCAGGCGACTTGGCCACGATGATCGTGGGCCGCACGTACCAGCCCTCCGAATCGTCACACTCACCACCGACCAGGATCTCCGCGTCGTCCGAATCCCGAGCCGCATCGATGTAGCCCTTGATGCTGTCATAGGCCTTCTGGTCGATGACGGCGTTGACGAAGTTCGAGAAGTCTCGGGGATCACCCATGGTGAGCGACTCGACCTCTTCGGCGAGCGGACCCTTGAGGTCCTCCCACATGCTGGCGGGAACGTAGGCGCGCGACGCGGCGCTGCACTTCTGTCCCTGATACTCGAACGAGCCACGCACAATCCCGGTCTTCACGGCCGCGGCGTCGGCCGACGGGTGGACCACGATGAAGTCCTTCCCTCCCGTCTCTCCCACGATCCGCGGGTAGGTGCGGTACGTCGACATGTTCTCGCCGATCGTCTTCCAGAAGCTGTTGAAGACCCGTGTGGACCCGGTGAAGTGAACGCCGGTGAACGTCGGCTGGTTGATGAGTCCCTCGGTGATCGAGACGGCATCGCCCATGACGAAGTTTATGACGCCCGGCGGCAGACCGGCCTCCTCGAACAGCTGCATGACGTAGTAGTTCGAAAGCACCGCGGAGTGCGCCGGCTTCCACACGATCGTATTGCCCATCAAGGCCGGTGTCCCACCGAGATTTGCGCCGATGGCCGTGAAGTTGAACGGGCTGATGGCGTAGACGAAGCCCTCGAGCGCCCGATACTCCGACTTGTTCCAGATGCCGCGATCAGACATCGGCTGCATGCCGTAGATCTGCTGCGCGAAGTGAACTCCGATCCGGAAGAAGTCGATGATCTCGCACGCCGAGTCGATTTCCGCCTGATACGCGTTCTTGCTCTGACCCAGCATCGTCGCTGCGTTCACCTTCTGACGCCATGGACCGGCCAGGAGATCAGCGGCCTTGAGGAAGACCGCGGCGCGGTCGTCCCAGCGAGCCGTGGACCACTCTCGGTGGGCGGCGGCCGCGGCGTCCACCGCCATCTGGACTTCCTTCGGCCCCGCCTTGTGGGCTTTTCCCAGAACGTGACCGTGGGCGTGGGGCATCACCACGTCAAAGGTGTCGCCGGTCCGGACTTCTTTTCCGCCGATCACGAGGGGGATATCGACGATCTGCGACGCCTGAGCGTCCAACTCGGCTTTCAGTTCGGCGCGTTCGGCGCTGCCTGGAGCGTACGAGAGGATGGGTTCGTTGATGGGTGGTGGAGTGCGCGGGATTCCGTTCATGGAGAGTTTGGCGGGGTTGGCGGGTGAACGGCGACGGACTCTTCCGACCGGCGCCGGGACGAAGGAATCTCAACCTGAGTGAGGGGCTACGCAACCGGGGATCGGGGCCCGGAAAAGCCCATGGAGGTGGGAAGTTGCCGCGACGGTCTCGCGTTGACTCGCCGGTCGGCCCGCGGGTAACTTTGGCGCCCTTTTCGCCCTTCTCGGAGGGCTTGTCCCTCCCCCGGTGGCTCATGAATTCTGAAGAGTTACGTCGCTCCGTGATGGCAGCGCTGGCACGAATCCCGCACCCCGCATCGGGGCGAGATCTGATCGCCGGGGGTCACGTCCAGAATCTCGAAGTCGATGACGATGGCTCGGCACGCTTTCAATTCCTTCTGGGCCCGGAAGATCCCGGGGACATGGTCAAGGAAGCGAGGGCCGCGGTGGAGGGCCTCGAGGGCGTCACGAGCGTGAAGATCAATGTGCAGTTGCCGCAAATGGCCGCGGGTGGGGGCGGGGGACGACAAGGTGGAATCAAGCCAGGGTCCGTTCCCGCACCGACCCCGAAGCCCGGAATCCTCTCCGACGTCGAGCACGTCATCGCGGTGAGTTCGGGGAAGGGAGGCGTCGGGAAGTCCATGGTTGCGGCCAACCTCGCCGCGGCGTTCGCGAAGCGTGGAATGAAGGTCGGCCTGATCGACGCGGACATCTACGGTCCCAATATCCCGCTCATGTTCGGTGTGAACCGACGTCCGAGCGTGACCGGTGACAAGGGAAAGGAACTCATCGAGCCACTCGAGGCGCACGGGGTTCGCCTCATGAGCCTCGGCTTCCTCCTCGAGGAGGATCAGCCCGCCATCATGAGGGGACCGCTCATATCTGGAATCCTCAAGCAGTTCTTGGAGCAAGTCGACTGGGGCGCGCTCGACGTCATGGTGGTCGACATGCCGCCCGGCACCGGCGACGCTCAGCTGTCCCTGGTTCAGTCGATCGATGTCGACGGGGCGGTGATGGTGACGACGCCGCAGCAGGTCGCTACCGGGGACGTGCGGAGGGGGATCAAGATGTTCGAGCGCGTGAACACGCGCGTCCTCGGCATCGTGGAGAACATGAGCGGCCTTGCATGCCCCCACTGCGACGAGATCATCGACGTGTTCGGGACGGGCGGCGGGGAGGCGCTCGCGAAGGAAATGAGTGTTCCGTTCCTCGGCAGAGTGCCGCTCGATCCGGCGGTGGTCGCGGCGGGAGATCAGGGTGCGCCGACGGTAGTCTCTGCCGCCGAATCCGGGGCGGGGAAGGCGCTCGATACGCTTGCCTCTACGATCGAAGAACGCCTGTCGGTTCTCGTCGGTTAAATCTGAACGAAGAGCGGCCGACCCGATTCGAAGATCGGGTCGGCCGTCGTTCATTCGTTCACCAGAGCTGGGGCTATTTGCCCTCTAGCCATCTCCTGTCCGACCCGGACAACGATCCGCCGCCCTTCGACCTCTCGATCACCTTCACGACGATCCACCCGATCGCGAGGATCGGGGCGACCTTGAAGAGAAGGAATGACGCGAGGCCGAACGTAAGCGAAAAGACGACGCCAAGGACGCCGAGCACGACGCCGGCTACCAAGAGCGTCAGTAGCCCGACTGCGAAGAACGTGAGGAGTGAGCCTAGCATGAGTTCTCTCCTAGCGCTCGTCTTCGATCCAGACGACGGACACACTTCCGAATGCCGCGTCCAGTTCGATGATGACCCGATAGTCCGCGTCGTCGAAGTCGAGGGACTCGTAGACGTCGCCACGCTTGATCAGACCCTCGGAGTCGAGCGCCGTCAGGAAGCTGTCCTTACGTAGCTGAACACCCAGGCCTTCGGGGACACGCAACTCGAGCGAGCCGAGTCCCATCTCGATGTCGAGGTGGGTATCCTGTTGCCACCGCCCTCCGAGGCCGAGCGTGATGGACCCGACACCGGCGTCCAACTCGATCCGGTCCGCGTTCAGGTTACCCAGATTCTGGATCGTGAACTCGGCCGCACCTACTTCGAAGCTGGCCGTCGCCATGCGAGCCGTGTTGGGCTCGGATATGTCGATGAGCGATTCGGACGCCCCGGTGCTGAGGTCCAGGTCCGTGAGGGCGAGGCCCCCAAGATCGATGTCGGCTTGAACGGCCCCGAACTCCAGATCGAGATCGATCGGGACTCCACGAGCCAACTCCAACTCGAGAGACCCGGACTGACGCCCCTTGATGTTCATGCTCCTGCGCATCGACTCGACGCCGAGGAGCAGGCGGTCCCCGGAGAATTCGCTCACGGGCTCGAAGCGGTCTTCGTCATAACGAAGGTTCATTCTATACAGCAGGCCCTCGTCGACCGAACGGATGTTGAACTGCCCTGCCGCGTACTCGACGAAGACCCGCACCTCGTCGTTGGTCTCCAGCTGTCGGGACGTGTTCACCGTCCGCCAACTCTGCCCGGCGACGAGCGCCGGGGCTATGGCCACGGTTACCGCCGCGATAGCAAGCGCTCTACGCATCGTTTCCGTCCTCATGGTTACCCCCCACCTCTTCTTCATCGTCGACTTCGACACTCATTGCCGCTTCCCATGCCGCATCGGGATCGTACACGCCGTGGTATTCCCTGCGACGCCCTGCCCGGGTCAGGATCACCGCTCCGAAGCCGATCTGTATGGCCAGGAACGTCACGATCGATCCGATCACGAGCAGTAGTCCGCTGAGGATGCCCAGGAAGGGAGCGATAGAGATCACATTGGCCGCGATGAACGCGAAGGTCAGTCCGAGCAGACCACCGAAGAGCGTGAAGATCGGATTCGTCTTCCGGATCCAGCCCGTCCATGGGAAACTGCTGTCGGCGAGCCACTCACCCGTGTTCTGCGCGACGGCCACATACCCCAGGACTCCCGCGAGAATAGCTGCGAGCGGGAAGAGCGGCAGCCAGGCGATCGCTACCGGGATGCCGATGATTGACACGACCAACGCCACCGTGCCGAGAAGCCATACCGGGATGAGCAGGAAACTCCCCGCGAACCCGACCATCGCGGATCGGCCAGGCGAATGCCGAGCCGTCTCGGCGATCGCCTCCATGTTCTCACCCGCGAAGGCGAGGAAGCCGGCCCCGATCAGTCCAAGGATGAACACCAGGATGAGCTTTTCGAACACGCCACCGACGCCCCGGATGACCGGAACGAACGGCGAGATGATCGAGAATTCGCTGCCATCGATCCTCGTGACATCATGGCTCCTGGCGACGCCACGCAGCTCACGCCGCAAATCACTGCGAACCTCGTCTCGGATCTCCTCACGAAGGCGATCCCTGATGTCGGCTTCGACGTTGCGCTCGTCCTCGAGCACATCGACAAGGCCACCGGCGATCTCGCCATTGTTCCGAACGACTCGGACGTCGGCGACACGCGCTTCACCGGAGATGGAGCCGTCATCACCCAGGTCGAAAGACCCTCCGACCACGACCACATCCCCTTCGACCCGACCCTCTACACGGAGTTCGCCCTCGATCACGACAAGCGTGCCGTCAAATACCGATCCGGCCGGGATGACCACGTCCTCATCCACATGGATGCGGAAATCCGATGAAAGTCCTTCGAGTGCGTCTTCCAGGATACCGAGTCGATTGACGGATCCGAGGAGCAACTGCACCAGCGATGTCTCGTCATTGATCGAGATGGAGACGGATCCATCGTCAGACCTCACACGGATGTCGATGTCGTTGAGCGCATCCTCCAGGGCTCGATCGAGCGCGTGAGCGGCATCCGCGAGTTCGTCGGCGATGGACGCGGGGACGGTCCAGTCCACGAGCAGTTCGGCGAGGGCACCGTTCTCCAGTGCGATCGCTTCGCCGAGGATCGTCTGCCAGGCCGCGTCCAACTCGTCGCCGGGCTCGTACGTGCCGACAGCGTCGCCGTCCACGTAGACGGTGCCGTCATCGAACGATATGTCGAGCGTTCCCTCGTCGTCGAACTCCAGATGGAGCATCGTACCGGAGGAGCTCGCCGAAATGTTCTTCGTCACGATATGACGAAGTTGGGCCTGTGCCCCTACCGGAACGACGAGGGCTACGAAGCCCAGGGCCAGAACGACCCTACGAAGCTGTAACATGAGCATAGCGACCATTGGGTCGGTTGGGATTGAGATTTCTGTAGAGCACCCGCATCGCGAGCGCACAAACCATCGAGTAGGCGAGAACACCGCCAGCGACCACGATCGGCGCTCCGGCGAGAGTCTCGAAAAGCGAGTAGATACCGAAGGTCGCGGCACCCTGAACGGCGGCTGACGAGATCGCTGCAAAGCCCAGGACGGCAAGGTCGCTGAGCTGCCACCAGGCGAACGACACCAACGACCCCATGGTTAGGGTCGGATGTGAGAAGACCGCGTAGAAGACCAGCCCGGCGATGACCGCGGGTGTGACCGCGACCCCGGACATTGCGGCCCACGCCTCGCGGGTCTGCGGAATCAGTCGCCAGGCCGCAGACAGAGCACGATACGCTGCCGCCGGTCTCACCACGGCTGTCTTCGGTTCCGGCACGCGAACGCGGGCCATGACCTGGTCGGCGAAAGCCTCGGAAGGAGTGAAGGCCGCGAGGCCCTCGAGGCGACCGGCGACATTTCTCCAAGCCTCGGCCTCGGCCGCACATTCACCACACGCATCGATGTGCGTCTGGATGCGTGCGACGGCCCGGGCCGGAAGAACATCGTCGATGAGATCTTGGAGGATCTCCGCCGACACGTGTGTCGCAGGCGCTCCGAAGAGGGCTGAGACACCGCTCCTGACGCGAGCGGCGAGAGGCAGCGTCGCCGGAATGTCGACATGCCGCATCACCCGATCCGCAAAGCCCACTTCGGGCTCGAACGACTCGAGTCCCTTCAATCGGCCCATGACAACGGTCCAGGCAGCGGCCTCGGTCGTGCAGTGGGTGCAGACTTCGAGGTGGTCCTCGACGCGAACGGCCTCTCTCGCTGCGAGGGCCCCCTCGACGAAGTCCTGGAGCGTGCCAGCAGCCACGTGTCGGACCTCGGGCATCCGGATCCCGGCCATCACACGCTCCGCAAAACCCTCATTCGGAGTCGGCGTCGTTAGAGCTCCCAGATCCTCGAACAACACGCTCCAAGCTTCCAGCTCGGCCGAACACCGCGCACAGCTGACCAGGTGCTCCTCAGCGCGAACGAGATCCCCGGTGGGGAAGTCGCCCTCGAGGAGCGCCTGCAACTGCTCTGCGCTCAGGTGGTCGTTGAATGTGTCGTTCTTCACGGTGTTTCTCCTACAGTCTGCATCTGCGAGCCACTACGGCGGCCCGAAGGTCGAAGTTTCAGGAAAACCTCATAGACGGCGAAAGGGGACGGGGGTCCTGCTATCCCGCATCGCCATTGGCCGATCACGTTATTCACCATCGATCACGAGGCCAGGTGAGCCAGAGATTTTCTGAGCTCGCCTCGCGCTCTGTGCAGGTACGTCTTCACGGTGCCCAGAGGGAGGTCCATGATCTCGGCGATTTCGTCGTAGGCGTATCCCTCGACGTGCCGCAGGACGATGACCGTCCGGTACTCCTCCCGAAGCTCGCCGATAGCTCCTTCGATCTGGCTGCCCAGCTCACGATGTTCCACGTATTCGGCCGGATTCTCGTCCCGCGACTCGATGACGACCTGACTCTGGCTGATCTCGTCCGCGGTGCGGGCGTGGGGGGAACCGTCGATCGAGACAGTGTCGAGCCTGCGCTTGCGCAGGTGATCGATGGTGTGGTTGTTGGCGATCTTCAGGATCCAGTTGCTGAACTTGTAGCTCGTCTTGTAGGTCCCGATCGCGTTGAACGCGCGAATGAAGGCCTCCTGTGACAGATCCTCCGCGAGCGTCCTGTCTCGCACCATCCGGTAGATGAGCGAAAAGACCGGCCTCTCGTACCGGGCGAGGAGCTCCCGGAACGCAGGCTCTCGGCCGCGAGCCGCCTGCGCGGCTAGTTCGCGGTCTTCCAGGGTTGCGTAGTCCGGAGCGGCCAGAGGTCTCTTGTCCTGCCTTGGGTTGGCGAACCACCTGGCGGTGGCGCGTGGCAGGGAAGCAATATTCGTACTCATCGGACGGCCCTACGCGCCCGTGAACCCTGCGGTTTCGCCGCGGCCGTTGAGCACCCCGTCTGCTTCCCGTAGCTTTTTGGCCTCGTGCCAACCCTGGCACGACTTCAGGCCTTCGAAAGCTACGCAGCCAACCGACCCCTGTCATGCAATTCGTACCCGATGCTGCGCCGAGGGCAGGGGCCGAGCGCGAGAAGCAGGTCCAGCAGCTCTTTTCAGAGATCGCGCCCCGCTACGACCTCCTCAATCATGTATTGAGTCTCAATATCGATCGTGCATGGCGTCGTAAAGCAGTCGATGTCTTGAGATGGGAAGAGGCCACGGACGGCGTCTACCTCGACGCCTGCTCCGGGACCTTCGATCTCGCCCTGGAGCTGGCCGAGCGTGAGGAATTCGGAGGCCGGGTCGTCGCGTCGGATTTCGCTCATCCGATGCTGGTCCAGGGGTCCCCCAAGCTGGTGGATGCACCGGTTGCCGCGGTTTGCGGCGATTCTCTCAAGCTCCCGTTCCCTGAGCACTCCTTCGAGGGGGCCACGGTCGGATTCGGCGTGCGGAACCTCGCGGATCTCCGTGCCGGACTCACCGATCTGCGCCGGGTGCTCAAGCCGGGCAAGCGCCTCGTGGTGCTGGAGTTCACGGTCCCGCCCAATCCGATCATGCGGGCCGGGTACCTGTTCTACTTCCACAACATCCTCCCTCTGGTCGGGAGGATCGTGTCCGGACACCCCTGGGCCTACACGTACCTTCCGAATTCCGTGAAGGAGTTCCCCGGTCCTGACGGCCTCGGAGCGCTCTTCGAGGAGGTCGGGTACACGGATGTCGGCTGGAAGCTCGTTTCCGGGGGGATCGCCGCCATCCACTGGGGATCGGCCTGATCCTCTAGCGCACCTCGAGTTCCGACACCGGCCCGAACGCCGCCAGAGCCTCCCGCCCGATCCGATCCACGTCGCCGACGATGAGGATCGTCATCTCGTCGGGGTTCAGGTTTTCGAGGAACGCTCGCTGTATGCTTGCCGGCGTGACGCTCTGTACGCCGCGGAGGTAGCGCTCGAGCCAATCGTCTGGAAGGTCCTGAGCGAGGTAGAACATACTCCGAGAGACGATCTGGCTCGCGGTGCCGAAGTTGAAGACGAACCCATTGACGATCTGATCGACCGTCGTGGAAAGCTCCTCCTCCGTCGGAGGAGCCTCCTTCATTTCGGCCATACTCTCGAGGATGACCTCGATGGCCGGAATCGCGCTCTCCGGTCGGGTCCGGGTGATCGCTCCGAGAATCCCTTCGTGTCGCCGAGGCATGGTCCAGACGGAGGACGCGGAGTAGGCGTACCCCTCTTCAGTGCGAACTCGCGCAAGGATCCGACTCGAGAAGCCACCGGCCCCGAGGATCGAATTGCCGATCGTGGCCGAGTAGAAGGCCGCGTCGTCGGACAATCGAACGTCGGTCGCGTGCGCCATGACGATCACCGCCTGCTCCAACTCCCGGTCGATCACGAAGACGCCCCCGCCGCGCCGCACGTCAGGAATCGGCGCTTCGGGCAGGGTGGTTGCGCAGGGAGCAAGACGGTCGGTGAGGGCCCGCATCAGAGGCTCCGCTTCTGACCAGGACACGTCACCGGTCACCCCCAACACGAGATTTTCGCGACACACGATCCGGGAATGGACGTCCAGGAAGCGTTCCCTCGTTACGCGATCCGGGGCGAAGTCCTCTGACTCGAACTCCCATCCGATGGGGTGATCCCCGTACATGAGGCGGTTGAATTCGGAGAAGGCGAGCCGTGCCGGGTCGTCCGTTCTGCGAAGGACGCTCTCCAGTTGCTGCCCCTTCCACGCGTCGATTTCGGCCTCGTCGAACCGGGGGCTGGTGAGCATGTCGCCCCAGAGGTCGAGCGCAGACCCCAGGTGTTCCGCCAGGCTATTGATCGTGGACGTGATGCTGCTTCCCGCACTGCCGAAGGAGGCCTGTATCGCGAAGTACTCGAGTGTCTCATCGACGACTTCAGCCTCGAGCCGCGTGGTGCCCCCGTAGCGCAGCATCGACGGGAGTCCCATCGCCACGGCGTAGTCCTCGCGCGCGAAGAGCCCGTACCCGCCACGGAAGTACGCGTACACGGAGACGAGCGGGAGGGTGTGGTCCTCGAGCAGTAGAATCTCGATCCCGTCCACTTCGTGCCGATCTGCCGAGGGCTGCTCGAAGACGAGCGGCTCGAACTCGAGCGCCTCGATGACCGTTCGCCCGGTGACAGCCTGGGCCGAGACGAGCGCCGGACTCGAGGCCAAGAGTGCGAACGGAAGAACGAGCAGGAGGGTCGCTCCGGTTGCTGGCCGCATCATGGGGCCTGATCGCGTGGGCCTCGGTCCACGCCTCATGGCTGATGCGGCCGGACGAGGGTCGCCACGGTGCGGTTGCTGCGCGTGAAGTACTCGGCCACCACCCGGCGCAGGTCTTCGGTCGTGACCTCCCCCAAACGGGCAGTCGAACGGAAGGTCTCCCTCCAGTCGTTGAACAGCGATTCGGAGTTCGCGAGCTGGATCGCGAGTCCCAGGTTCGACTCGAGTCGCCTGATGGCACCGGCTGCGACCTGGTTCAACACCCGCCCCAGTTCTTCCTCCGACGGCCCCTCGGAGGCGAGCAACGCGATCTCCTCATAGATCGCAGTCTCCAGATCGACCGTGGTCGCGGGGGAGACCGGCGTCACGTCGAGCTGGAAGAGCCGGGGATACCGGTCGCCAGGGCCCACGGAGCTGAACACCGCTGTGGCGATCCGGTCGTCGGTGACCATGCGGCGGTGCAGGCGCGACGTGCGGCCTCCGGTCAGAATGGAAGTCAACAACCCCAGGGCGGCCGCATCGTCGTGTTCCGCTGAGGGCACATGCCACCCGATCCTGAGAAGCGGCTCGGCATCCCATTCGAGCTCGACGCGACGTTCACCGCGCTGCTCGGGCTCCACCGAGAGCACCGGTGGGGGTTCCTCGCCGCGCGGTATGGGCCCGAGGTAACGACGAGCCCAGCTCTCCGCTTCATCGGGCTCGAAATTCCCGACCATCGCGAGAACCGCGTTCCCCGGCCCGTAGTAGTCGGCGTAGTACCGAGCGACTTCGGCTCGGCTCAGGGTCTCGAGATCGGACATGTGCCCGACCACCGGGACGCCGTAGGGGTGCACCGAATAGGCGGCGGCGAGGTGCGCTTCGAACAAGGCGCCAGGGGGGCTCGTTTCGACACGCATGCGTCGCTCTTCGATGACGACGTCCCGCTCCGAGTAGAACTCACGGAACACCGGATTCGTCATTCGGTCCGCTTCGAGCGCGAAGAAGAGCTCGGCCCGGTTCGCCGGGAGTTCGACGAAGTAGATGGTGGCCTCGTTCGTCGTCGTGGCGTTCAGCCCCCTGGCTCCTGCGCGCGTGAGGATGCGGTCGAACTCATTACTGTCGACATAGGTGCGCGCCTGGTCCTCGAGCCGGCCGATGCTCTCTTCGAGCTCGGCACTCCTCCCCACGTCACCCGCTTCCCGGGCTCTGAGAAGCTCGTCGTGCGCCTCGTCCATCTGCGAGAAGAGAGCCCGCTCCTCGGCGACGTCTCTCGTCCCGATCGTCTCGGTGCCCTTGAAGAGCATATGCTCCAGGAGGTGGGCGATGCCCGTGGTCCCGAGTCGTTCGTGTACGCCACCGACTCCGAACTGCATGACGAAAGAGACGGTCGGGGCTCCACCTCTCGGGAGGAGCAGGACACGCAGGCCGTTTTCGAGCGTGACCTCGCGGACCGGCAACCGCTCGCCGAGGCTCTCCTGCGACTCGATAGGGGAGGGAGCCCCCAGTGTGAACGCGAGTCCCAGGACGACGGCGGCGATGATGCGCAGCGGGCCGCGGCGTGCGCTGCGAAGCCGGATTCGTCGTTGTCTCTCCTGGGCCACCCTCATGCTTTTTGTCCCGGCTGACACGAGGGGCAGTAGAAGGCGGACCGATTCCCGAACACGATCTTCTCCACCACGGTGCCGCACGAACCGCACGCATATCCGCCCCGTCCGTAGACGTGAAGGCGTGGAGCGTATTGGCCTTCCTTTCCTTCAGCCGTTCGATAATCGCGGATGGTCGTGCCCCCGGCGCGAATGGCCTCGCTGAGGACGTCCCGAATGGACGCGTGAAGCGCGACCGCTTCATCTGCATCGACGGATCGCGCTGGCCTGCGAGGATGAATCCCAGCCAGAAAGAGTGCTTCGGCGGCGTAGATGTTCCCCACTCCGGCGATGCGCTTCTGGTCGAGAAGCCACGAGCGGATCGGTGCGCGTGAGCGGGCGAGTGCGGTCCGCAGCGTCTCAGCTGTGAAGTCATCGTCCAGCGGCTCCGGGCCCATTCGGGCCGATCGCACCTCCCAATCCGCGGTCGTAACACACTCGACGGTGCCGAATCGACGGGTGTCGTCGAAGACGAGCACGCCGCCTGAGGCGAAACGGAAGCGTACGCCGGGGTGTCCCGGCCGTGCGGAGCCACGCGGCGGGCGGGCGAAGGGAAGGAGTCGGCCGGTCATCCCGAGGTTCACCGCGATCAATCGGTCTGAATCGAGTCGGATCAGGACGTTCTTGGCGCGTCGGTCGACCGACATGACCGTCCTTCCGCGTAGCTTCGGGGTGAAGGACCTCTTGGGCTCGCGTAGCAGATCTGCCCGCAGGACCTCGGCGCGAGCGATGCGTTCCCCTACGATGTTTTCGCGCAAGCCGCGCACGATCGTTTCCGCCTCGGGCAGCTCCGGCATATGAGACTCGGGGTCGCCCGCTATGACCGCTGAGGAGTCGCGATCACGAATTCTCCAGACGTGCGCGTTCCCGCCATCCGATATCTCCACGGAAGAACGCTCCGTCGAATTCGATGGCCGCTGCCCCGGCTCGACTCGCCGCCGCCGCGCCCGCGAAGGTCTTCGCCATGGCGGTGACCGCGAGCACCCTCCCTCCGGCCGTCACCAGGGACCCATCCCGCATCGCGGTGCCGGCGTGGAAGACGATGACGTCTTCACTCTCGAGGTCATCCGGGATCGTGAGGGGCTTCCCCTTTTCGTACGCGCCGGGGTATCCCCCCGAGGCGACCGCGGTGGTCACGGCGGCCGCGGCCTTCGCGGTGGGTTTCATCCCCGCGACCGATCGACCCTCGGCGACGGCGGTGAGGAGATCCAGGAGCGAGGACTCCATGAGAGGGAGCACCACTTGTGCCTCCGGATCACCGAATCGACAGTTGAACTCTACGACCTTGAGTCCCTCCGAGGTGTTCATCAGCCCTGCGTAGAGAACCCCCTTGAAGGGTGCGCCGTCCGCGGCGAGGGCCGCGAGCGTAGGTGCGATGACCTCGCTGCACGCTTCGTCGATCACGGCCTCATCGGCGATCGAGACCGGGGAGTAGGCGCCCATGCCACCGGTGTTCGGTCCGGCGTCGCCCTCGCCCACACGCTTGTGGTCCTGTGCCGCCTGAAGGAGGACGAAGTCGCGCCCGTCACAGATCGCGAAGAGGGAGATCTCCTCTCCATCCATGAATTCTTCGATCACGATCTCGCGACCGGCCTCTCCAAAGCTCATGTCACCGAGCATCGAGTCGATCGCCGCGACGGCCTCCGTCTCGGTCATGCACACCACCGCACCCTTGCCTGCCGCGAGCCCGGACGCCTTTACCACGATCGGAGCCCCGGTCTCACGGACCCATTGCTCCGCACCGGCCTGGTCCGAGAAGGTCTTGTGCGCCGCGGTCGGGACGTTCGCGTTGCGAAGCAGATCCTTCGCGTAGGACTTACTCGATTCGATTCTTGCTGCGGCGCGGGACGGACCGAAGACCGAGAGACCCTTCGACTCGAATCGATCGACGATTCCGGCCGCGAGCGGGGCTTCCGGGCCCACCACCGTGAGGTCGATGCGGTGAGCGGCTGCCCAGCCGGACAGGGCTTCGACGTCCGTCGGGGCGATCTCCACGGCCTCGCACAACGGGGCCATCCCCCCGTTGGGTCGGGTGGCGAAAAAGTGCGCGTCGGGGGCGTCCCGACGGAGCTTCCAAAGAAGGGCGTGTTCACGCCCGCCGTTTCCAACGATCAGGATCCGCATGGCGGATTCTACTCAGGCAGGGAGGAAAGAAAAGGGGCGGTCGAACCGAAGTCCGACCGCCCCTACACGACCCCGCTCAGGGTCAGCGTTTGAGCCCGCCCAGGAAGTCGGAGCCGGCCCGCTTCGCGGCGTCGGCAATGTTGTCGAGGAAGTCCTTCGCGTCGTCAGCGTACGCCGAGGCGGCTTCCTTGAGGTCTTCCTGGTAGGCCGGATCCGGCTCGCCCCGACGGGAGTACTCGCCCCGGACGATCCGGTCGTAGTCACCTGATTCGATCCACGCCCGAAGCTCGCTCACACGCAACACGTAGAACGGATGCGTCTGGAACATGAGGTTGAGGACCTTGAAGACCTGGTCGGCGACGTCGCCGCTCTCCTGGTACTCCTCGGCCTGCACGATGAACTCCTGAAGATTGGTTTCTTCCGTATCGCCACCGCCGGCCATCTTGAGCATCGTCCGCATGACCGTCTCGGGATCCTGAACACCGAGGAGGCCGGCCCGATCGCTCGACAGCTCCGACTTGCGTGACCACTCGAGAAGTCCGACGAGCACGGCCCGTGCCGCGAGCCCGACGATGGGGAAGCCCATGTTGGCGAGATTGATGAGCAGGACCGTCATCGTCTTGTAGAGGACGTGGTCGCTCATGATGTGGCCGATCTCGTGGCTGATCACATAAGCCAGTTCCTCGTCTTCGAGGAGGCGGACCGTGCCCGAATTCAGGATGATGAACGGCTGATCCATGCCGTAGGCGCCTGCATTGACCATCGGCGTCTGGGACATGTAAAGAGGGTACTCTTCCGGCGCATCGAGTGTTTTCAAGCACTCTTTGTACAGCTCGTAGATATGGCCGAATTGATTCTCGCTGACCTTCACCGCGTTCGCCTGGAAGGCGAGCCGGATCGGCTTCTCACCGAAGAACCCGAAGATCTTCTTCAATACCTCGTCGAAAACCGGAATCCGACGCAGCCCCTGGAGCGCTGCCTTGTCGGCAGGGTGCTCCCACGCGTGGGGTGCGATGTCGGTAAGAATGCGCTTGGAGCGCGTCTGCCCGTTCCCGTTCTCGGCGCCGCCGTCCTGCTCCTCGGTGCGATCCTGATCGTCCGCCATGTCCTCTTCTTCCTCTTGCGTGTGTGTCCCTCAGCGCCGCCGGCACAAAGGATGCTGCCGATGTCGGGCCTTACGGCGAGCCGTATCGTGCGGTTTCATCGTGCCCCCGTCCCGATGACCGCGGTCCAACACTCAACCCAGCACCCGGTCCAAATCTTCGATGATATCGTCGATGTCTTCGATGCCCACAGAAAAACGTACGAGTCCCGGAGTGATACCCATGGCCTCGCGCCGATCCTCGGGCACCGACGCGTGGGTCATGAGCGCGGGCACGTTCACGAGAGACTCGACGCCCCCCAGGCTCTCTGCCAGGGCGAAGATCTTGAGATGCTCGGTCAGCGCCTTGGCTCGCTCTAGCGTGCCGACGTCGACCGAAACCATTCCGGTAAAGCCCGACATCTGTTTCTGCGCCAGTTCGTGTTGTTCGTGCGAGGGCAGTCCCGGAAAGAAGACGCGATCGACCTTCGCGTGCCCGTCGAGGTATTCGGCGACGGCGATCCCGTTCTCGTTGTGCCGATCCATGCGTACGTGAAGTGTCTTGATTCCGCGAAGCGTCAGCCAGCAGTCCATCGGACCTGGCACCGCGCCCGAGGATTTCCGGATAAACAGCAACTCCTCTGCCAGTTGCTCCTCGCCGACCGCAACCAGGCCGCCGATGACGTCGGAGTGCCCGTTCACGTACTTGGTGGACGAATGAAGCGTGAAGTCGGCTCCGAGCTCCAGTGGACGCTGGTTGTATGGGGACGCGAAGGTGTTGTCGACCGAGAGCAGGGCTTCTGCAGCATGCGCGACGTCGGCGATCGCCTCGATATCGCAGAGGCGCATCATCGGGTTCGTCGGCGTTTCGACGTGGACGAGTTTGGTGTTCGGTCGAATCGCGGCCGCGACGGCATCGGTATCTCGCGCATCGACGTAGGTGAACTCGATTCCAAGTCGGCTCAACACATGGTTGAACATCCTCGTCGTGCCACCGTAGGTGTTCTCCTCACTCACGACGTGGTCGCCCGCGGAAAGGCGCTTCACGACGGCCTCGATGGCTGCAAGGCCCGAGGCGAAAGCGATCCCGTGCGTTCCGCTCTCGAGCGCCGCGATATTCCGTTCGAGCGTCTCGCGCGTCGGGTTGGCCGTTCGACCGTAGTCGTAGCTTCCGTCGATCGGCTCTCCGACCGCGGGCTGAACGTACGTCGAGGTCTGAAAGATCGGGGTCATGATCGCGCCGGTGACCGGCTCCGGAGTGATCCCGGCGTGGATGGCGAGCGTGCCGAATGAGAGGCCCTTCGTCGCCTCATCGCCCATGTGGCCTTCCTTTTCGTGTTGTGATATACCAAGGCGAGGCGCACGGAGTACGGGCCGAGCCGCGTTCCGGGAATGTAGACCGGCCCGCCACGAACCCGCTACCGGGCCCCGCACACATTTCCGTTGACGGGCCCTACCCCCGCCCGCGAACTTCGCGGAAGCTGGCGGGGCCGTCGAAACATGGCGGAATTCCTTAACATTCGAACCATTCGAGGATCTCAGTGCCGATTCATCTTCCGGAAGGTCTCATGGTGAGTGTGTCGGGCGTCCGCGGCCGGGTCGGCGCTCCTCTGACGCCCGAGCTGATGGCGGGCATCGCCGCCGCGCTCGGAGCCCACCTTAGAGAGATCGAGGGGGGGCGGACGGTTTGTCTCGGGAGAGACTCGAGAGTGTCCGGCCCGATGTTCGCGCGTGCCGTGACCGCGGGGCTCCAGTCGGTGGGGTGCGATGTCATCGACCTCGGTGTCGTCCCCACGCCCACCATCCTCATGGCCGTCCGAGATCACGGCGCGATTGGCGGAATCGGGGTGACGGCGAGCCATAATCCTGCCGAATGGAACGCACTCAAGCTCGTCTCCAGCGAAGGGATCTTCCTCGATGCCGAGCGCTCGGCGGACTTCCGGCGATATCTGACGGAAGAGGATCCACCCAGGGCCTCCTGGGACGCCTTGGGCTCCGTGACGGAGGACGGTGGAGCCTGGTCGAAACACCTGGAGAGAATCCTCGAGCTACCACACATCGATGTCGACAAGATCCGAGCTGCGGGGTTGAAGGTCGCGGTGGATTGCGTACACGGGGCTGGAGGCCCCGTCATGGCTGAACTACTCGGGCGTCTCGGGTGTGAGATCGTCGGGATGGGTATGGAGCCAGACGGGTACTTTCCGAGGGACCCGGAGCCGACCGCGGCGAACCTGGCGGGACTCGGCGAGTTGGTGGCTCAGAGCGGGGCCGCGATCGGCCTGGCGATCGACCCGGACGCGGACCGCCTGTCCCTCGTAGACGAACTCGGTACGCCGATGGGCGAAGACCTCACTCTCGCGCTCGCGGCGGCGGCGGTGCTGCGAACCACGCCCGGCCCCGTCGTCACCAACCTTTCCACCAGCCAGGTCGTCGAGGATGTCGCGCGCGCATTCGATGCCCCCATGTTCCGGGCGCCAGTGGGCGAAGTGAACGTTGCCCGTCGGATGCAGTTCGAAGAGGCCGTGGTCGGAGGTGAGGGGAACGGGGGTGTCATTTTGCCCGCCCTCCACCACACGCGTGACGCGCCGCTGGCATCGGCTCTGATACTGCAGCACCTTGCCGAGGAGGGGATCACGCCGTCGGAGGCGGCCGCACGCTGGCCGACGTACGACATCGTGAAGGAGAAGGTATCGTTCCCGCGAGAAGCGCTCGATGATGGGTACGCTGCGCTGGAGGTGGATCTCGAGGCGGAAACGAAGGACGAGTCGGACGGATTGCGACTCGCTTGGCCGGGGAAGAAGGCGTGGTTGCACGTCCGACCGTCGGGTACCGAACCGGTCGTGCGGTTGATCGCGGAGGCGTCCGACGCCGCAGCCGCCCGGGAGTTGGTGGCGCGCGCAGGTAAGGTATTGTCCGGCATCGCCTGATTGTCGGGAAAACGAACGAAGACAACGGAGGAGACCCGGCAATGTGTGGCATCGTCGGATACGTAGGCTCGAAAGAGGCCGTACCCATTCTGCTTACGGGACTGAAGCGCCTCGAATACCGCGGCTATGACTCAGCCGGCGTCGCGCTCCTCAACGGTGAGGGCGTGAAGGTCGTCAAGCGGCCCGGCAAGATTCGCGAGCTGGAGGAGGCGGTCGAGGCTTCGCCGACACAGGCCACCTGCGGGATCGCGCACACGCGCTGGGCGACGCACGGCGCTCCGAACCAGCCGAACGCGCACCCGCACACGTCGAGCAACGGCGACATCGCCCTCGTGCACAACGGCATCATCGAGAACTCCGATGTCATCAAGGGCCAGCTCGTCCAGGAGGGCTACGAGTTCACGTCCGAGACGGATACAGAGGTCGTGGTGCATCTCATCGACTACCTGTGGCAGGATGGGGAGCCGCTCGAGGATGCTGTCGCGGCCGCACTCCGTCAGGTGGATGGCGCATACGGGATCGCGGTCATCTCGTCCCGTGATCCGGAGAAGATCGTCGTCGCCCGCAACGGTAGCCCGCTCCTCATCGGAGTCGGGCAGGATGGTGAGATGCTCGCCGGGTCGGACGCGGCAGCGGTGATCGCTCTGACGCGCGACGTGGTGTACCTCGACGACGGAGACTACGCCGTACTCACGCCCGACGGATATCGGACGTACCAGCTCGCTGGAAACGAGGTCGACCGTGGTGTCCACGAGGTGACGTGGGACCTCGATTCAATCGAGAAGGGCGGCTACGAGCACTTCATGCTCAAGGAGATCTTCGAGCAGCCCACCAGTATCGCGGATGTCATGAGAGGACGGCTCCTCGTCGAAGAGGGAGATGCGCGTCTCGGCGGCATCATGGCCCACCAGTTCGATCTCGGGCGTATCCAGCGCATTGTGGTGACGGCGTGCGGTACGAGTTGGCATGCCGGGCTCGTGGGTGAATACATGCTCGAAGAGCATGCGCGCATTCCGGTGGGCGTCGAGTACGCGTCGGAGTTTCGGTACCGCAATCCGGTGTTGGAGGATGGCACGCTCGCCCTCGCTGTGAGTCAGTCTGGAGAGACGGCGGACACGCTCGCGGCCCTGAAGGAAGCGGAGCGTCGTGGCCTGTCGACGATGGGGATCGTCAACGCGGTGGGCTCGACCATCGCGCGCCAGACGGACTTCGGCATCTACCTGCACGCAGGACCCGAGATCGGCGTGGCTTCGACCAAGGCCTTCACGAGCCAGCTGGTCGCGTTGTCGCTCTTCACGCTCTTCATGGCTCGACGCAGGCACATGTCGGTGGTGCAGGGTCGTGAGATCGTCGAGCATCTTCAGGAGCTCCCGAGCCAAATCGAAGAGGTCCTCAAGCTCAACGACGAGATCAAGGATCTGGCTGCCCAATATGTGGAGGCCAAGAACTTCCTTTACCTCGGTCGGGGCTATCAATTCCCGGTGGCGCTCGAAGGCGCGCTGAAGCTCAAGGAAGTGAGCTACATCCACGCTGAGGGTTATCCGGCGGCGGAGATGAAGCACGGACCGATCGCGCTCATCGACGACGACATGCCGGTAGTGGTTCTCGCGCCGAGGGACCCGATTTATCCGAAGGTCGTGTCGAATATCGAAGAGGTGAAGGCGCGCGCAGGCCGTATCATCGCGGTCGTGAGCGACGACGCGCCGGAGCTTCAGGGCAAGGTCGATCACATGATCAAGGTGCCGCAGACGTTGCCGCACCTGCTGCCGGTCCTGACGACGATCCCGCTTCAGCTGTTGGCCTACCACGTGGCGGTCATGCGCGGTGCGGACGTCGATCAGCCGCGAAACCTCGCGAAGTCCGTCACGGTGGAGTGATCCGGCGCTGAGCGGTGAGCGGTCGTGAGGGTCCTTCTCCAGCGCGTCAGCCGTGCCGAGGTTCGCGTCGAAGGAAGCCCGATCGGGAGGATCGCGCGCGGCGTTGTCCTGCTCGTCGGCTTTCAGGACGGCGATGGCGCCGACGAGGTCGCGTGGATGGCCGAAAAGGTCATCGGCCTTCGCGTCTTCACCGATCCGGACGGCAAGATGAACCTGTCCCTCGACGATGTGGGAGGGGATGTGCTCGTCGTGAGCCAGTTCACTCTCTACGGTGACGTGCGCAAGGGAAGGAGGCCGAGTTTCGTGGGAGCCGCGCCGCCCGAGATCGCGGTCCCTCTCTACGAGGACTTTGTGTCGCAGCTTCGCCGTCGCACCCGGGGCACGGTCGAAACCGGCCAGTTCGGTGCGGTCATGGAGGTGGACCTGGTGAACGACGGACCGGTCACCCTGTTCCTGGAGAGAGGATGACCGTGCGCCTCGTCCTGGCGTCGGCCTCGCCCCGGCGGGCCGACATCCTGAGGCAACTGGGCCTCGATCCCGAAATCAGGCCGGCCGACGTGGATGAGTCGTACTTGCCGGGCGAGACGCCAGTTGAACATGTGGAACGGCTTGCCCGTGCGAAGGCCGAAGCCGGCCGAGAGGGGGGGATACTCGTCGTCGGTGGGGATACGGTGGTGCTCGAGAGCGAACGTGTGCTTGCCAAGCCCGCCGACGCCGAGGACGCGGTCGCGATGCTACGGTCCCTCGCCGGCAAGACGCATGTCGTCCTCAGCGGTGTGGCGCTCTCCGGCGATCACGGAACCGTGAGCACGGTCGTATCGACCTCCGTGCGGATGTCCGACTACGATGAAGCCTTCGCTCGAGCGTACGTGGCTACGGGAGAGCCGCTGGACAAGGCTGGCGCGTATGGGATCCAGGGGCAGGGGGCCGCGTTGGTCGAGGCGATCGAAGGCGACTACTATTCGGTCGTCGGCTTCCCGGTCGGTGCGTTCCTGCGCCTCGTCGAGCAGGCGGGGTGGCGGTTCACGTTCGGGGCGCTGACACCGGAATCCGCCGAATGACCTCTGCCGGGGAGCAGCGTTCGCGATGAGCGTCCCTTCCGTCCTGGCGATCGACCAGGGCACCACCGGATCCACCTGCCTCGTGGTGGCTGCGGACGGGCGCGTCCTCGGTCAGGCGTACTCGGAGTTCACCCAGTATTTTCCCGAGCCAGGTTGGGTAGAACACGACGCCGAGGAAATCTGGCAGGTGACCTGCCGAGTCGCCCGAGAAGCCCTGGAGAGGGCCACCGAGGCCGACGTGCGGGCCATCGGAATCACCAACCAGCGTGAGACCGTGGTGCTGTGGGATCGCGAGACCCTCGAGCCTGTGCATCGGGCCATCGTCTGGCAGGATCGACGCACGGCACCGCTCTGCCGAACGCTCAAGGACGCAGGACACGAAGAAGAGGTCCGGAAGCGGACGGGGCTGGTGCTCGACCCCTATTTTTCCGGAACCAAGGTGGCGTGGTTGTTGGAGCACGACCCGGAACTGCGTTCCCGGGCGGAGTCGGGTGGACTCGCGATGGGCACCATCGACAGTTGGCTGATCGCGCGCCTGACGGACGGAGGATCACACGTGACCGATCCCACGAACGCGTCGCGCACGTTGCTCTTCGATCTGAAGAAGGCCAAGTGGGACCCCTGGGCCCTCGATCTCCTGGGCGTACCAGAGGTCCTGCTCCCGGGTGTGATTCCCAGCTCCGGTGACTTCGGGGTTGCACTCGGGGCCCATCTGGGCTGTGAAGTCCCGATCACGGGGGTGGCCGGCGACCAGCAGGCGGCGCTCTTCGGGCAGGGGTGCTGGAGCGCCGGTCTCGCGAAGAACACCTATGGTACGGGTGCCTTTCTTCTGCTCAATACGGGTGGCGAGGCGGTTCCTTCTCGACATGGACTGCTGACGACGGCCGCCTGCGACGAGAAGGGCGGATTGGCCTACGCACTCGAGGGGTCGGTGTTCATCGCTGGAGCCGCCCTTCAGTGGCTACGGGACGGGTTGGGACTCCTGGACGCCGCGGCCGACTCCGAAGAGATGGCGCGGTCACTCGATGACAATGGAGGCGTGTACTTCGTTCCGGCGTTCGTAGGCCTCGGTGCGCCCCACTGGGAGCCGCAGGCGCGCGGCACGATCGTCGGGCTCAGCCGAGGCACCGGCCGCGCGCACATCGTGAGGGCTGCCCTGGAAGCGATGGCGTATGGAACCGCGGACGTGCTCGCTGCGATGGAAGCGGACTCCGGTGTCGAGACGACTGAACTGCGGGTCGACGGCGGGGCCGCCCTCAACGACTGGCTGATGGGTTTTCAGGCGGACCTCATCGACATACCTGTGCGGCGCCCGGCCCTCGTGGAGACTACCGCGCTCGGTGCGGCGGGCCTGGCCGGGATCCATACGGAGATCTGGGCGTCGGCCGACGATTTCCTCGCTTCACAGGGCGAGGCGGTCCGATTCGAGCCGTCTACGAGCCCGGAACACCGTCAGAGTCTCGACCGAGCATGGCAACGTGCGGTTCGGGCTGCGATCGGGTGGGCGCACGACTACACACCGTGAGGTGTCACGATTACGTGTGGTAGGGGATTTTCCGGACTTTTCGGGGGGGGCGGAAACCGGCTAGATTGGCTCAACTGAACGAGATCCCTCGGGGAGCGCGATATGAAGAAGAACGGCCGATTCATGGTGGGCTTGGTTGGGATGGCCACAGTGGTCACATATCTGATCTGGACCGGTGTGAGCGAGACGATGGTTTATTACCTGACTCCCGTGGAGCTGATCGAGCGAGTCGAGACGGATCCTTCCTTCCACGAGATCGGAGTCAAGGTCGGGGCGATGGTCATCCCCGGCTCATACTCTCGTGTGGAAGGTGAGCTGCTTCATGTGTTTACCGTGCGTGATCTGGTTGATGAAACCGTAACGTTTACGGTCGAATTCCGAGATGCCCTGCCCGATACCTTCACAGACGATGTCGAAGTCGTTCTCGAGGGCCGTTTGCGGCCCGATGGCGTTTTCGAGGCGACGACTCTTCTGACGAAGTGCGGCAGCCGCTACGAGGCCGCGCCGGAGGATCTGGCGGGTAACCCAGGGTGACGCTGCTCGGGGAGTTCGCTCTCTGGATTTCCCTTCCTGTTGCCCTCTGGGGCATGGTGATGGGGTACGCGGGCGGACGTACGCTTCGCGGCGATCTGGTTCTGAGCGCAGAACGGAGCATCTACGCGGTATTCGGACTCCACATACTCGCCTCGGCCGGCGTAATGGCCGCTTTTTTGGGGAACCGCTACGAATACTGGTACGTAGCGAGCTATTCGAACGCGAGCCTGGAGGTCTTCTATAAGGTTACCGGGCTTTGGGCGGGCCAACGTGGCTCGCTCCTGTTCTGGGCGCTCCTGCTCGGGTTTTTCTCCACGATCTGTGTCTTCACGAATCGGGACAAGAATCGCGAGTTCATGCCCTATGTGGCAGGTGTCCTTCAGACGATTCTCGCCTTCTTCATCATCGTTCTTCTGTTCGCGGACGTGAATCCTTTCGAACGGCTGGATTTCATGCCGGCCGATGGTCAGGGGCTCAACCCGCAGCTCCAGAATTACTGGATGACGATTCATCCGCCCACGCTTTATCTCGGATTCACGGCCTTCACGATTCCCTTCGCGTTCGCGGTGGCCTCGCTTCTCAACGGCCGACTCGACGCGCGTTGGATTCAGCTCACCCGTCGCTGGATTCTCACCAGCTGGCTGTTCCTGTCGGTGGGCATCGTGTTCGGGATGCGGTGGGCGTACGAAGAACTCGGTTGGGGTGGGTACTGGTTCTGGGATCCGGTCGAGAATGCCTCGCTGTTGCCCTGGCTGACCGCGACCGCCTTCCTGCACTCCATCCAGATTCAGGAAAACCGCGGCATGTTGAAGGTGTGGAACATGTCGCTGGTGCTGATGACGTTCATCCTGACGATCTTCGCGACGTTCCTGACCCGGTCCGGCCTCATCGAGTCCGTACACTCGTTTGCTCAAGAACTGAAGATTGCCTTCATCTTCCTGACGTTCATGGGCGCGGTGGTGGCGGCGTGCGTCGTGCTGATCATCTATCGGTTGCCGCAACTCAGGAGTGAGAACCAGATCGAGTCGTTCTTCTCCCGAGAATCGGCGTTCCTCTTCAACAACCTGATGCTTCTCGGTGCCGCCTTCGCGGTGTTGTGGGGAACGCTCTTCCCGCTGATATCCGAAGGGGTGACCGGGCAGCAGATCAGTGTTGGGCCGCCGTTCTTCCAAAGAGTCAACTTCCCGATCGGCCTCGTGCTGCTCGCGTTGGTCGGCATCGGGCCAGTGATCGCATGGCGGAGGGCGACCCGTCGGAATCTCCAGAAGAACTTTACGATCCCTGTCGTCGTGGGGCTGGTCACCGGGGCTGCGCTCTGGATTTCCGGCGCGCGGCACGAGCTCGCGCTGGTCACGTGGAGCCTCTGCGCGTTCGTGTTGATGATCATTGCCACGGAGTTCTGGAAAGGCACCCGGGCTCGGGCCCGGATCGAGGGGGAGGGGTACGCGCTAGCGTTCTTCCACCTGATCTCGAGGAACCGCCGACGGTGGGGTGGCTACATCGTCCACGTCGGCTTCGTCATGATCTGCCTGGCGTTCGCGGGATCGGCGTACAACACCGATGCACGATTCAACGTGCAGCCGGGAGACGTGGTGGAGGCCGTATCGCCCTTCGGCCACACGTACACGCTCACGTACGAAGGACTCTCTGTGGCACTGGGCAGGGGCGAGCGCAACCTTCTATGGCAGGCGATCGCTACGGTCTCAGTCGCGCAAGACGGCGTCCCCAAGGGCGTCCTGACCACTGAAAAGCGGCAGTACAATCAGCGCGACAGTCAGCCGATGACCGAGGTGGGCGTTCGGTCCATTCTGCGGGAAGACCTCTACTTGATTCTGTCAGCGCTGAACGACCAAACCGGAGCTGTGAATGCGGAGTCGGGCTCTCAGGGGATCGATCTGCAGGTCCTTATCAAGCCGCTCATCAGCTGGATCTGGCTGGGCACCCTGATGCTCGTGCTCGGATCCGTGATCGCCCTTTGGCCGAACGTCGACCGTCGTCGGAGTGAGGACACTCTTCCGATGGAGCCTGAATCGGAGCCCGCTACCGCGGGAGCCGCGGACTGAATCGGGCCGGGGAGATCTGGTGACTCTCTACCTCGGCGTAGCGCTGGTGACCGCCGCGGTCGTGCTCTTCATCCTTCAGCCCGTGGTCAAGGGTGTGCACGCTTCTTTGGAGCGAGAAGACGATGAACTCACGGAGACCGAGGCGCGCAAGCGTGTTGCGCTGCTGGCACTTCGGGACGTCGAGTACGACTTCCTCGCCGGGAAGCTGGATGAGGACGACTACCGCTCGCTGAAGAGCGAACTGACCGCCGAGGCCCTCGCCGCCCTCGAGGCCGACGACCAGGCGAGGGTCGGAGCCTTTACCACCGCGGATGACGATCTCGAGGGCGAAATTGCCGTGATCCGCCAGGGGCTACAGGACGGATACGTGTGTCCTTCATGCTCCTTCTCCAATGAAGATGGGAGCCGGTTCTGTTCGGCGTGTGGTCACGCGTTGGCCGACGCCGTGGCGAGTTGAGCGTTTTGGCCACCCCGGTCCTCGGCGCCGAGGAGGTCGCCGCCGAGGAAGCAGCAGCAGAGGAGACGGTTCTCGAGGCACGGGGCCTGGTTCGTGAGTACGGCCCCGTGGTCGCGGTCGACGAAATCGACCTCGGACTTTCGGCGGGGGAATTCCTGACGGTCTTCGGTCCGAACGGTGCTGGTAAGTCGTCTCTCCTGGGCATGCTCGGCGGTGCCATGCGTCCGACACGGGGCGAGGTCCTGATTCGAGGCGAAGAACTCTCGTACGCGGATGTCGAATGGCGGAGTCATGTGGGCATGGTGTCCCACAGGGGGTTCCTTTACGCGCGCCTCACGGTGGAGGAGAATCTCCGCTTCTATGGCCGCCTGTTTGGCGTCGAGCGGCTGGATGAGCGCATCGCGGAGCGACTGAAGAGAGTGGGCCTGCAGAACAGGGCGAACTTCCAAGTTCGGCACCTGTCGCATGGAATGCGGCAGCGCGTTTCGCTAGCGCGTGCGCTGCTGCACGACCCTGCCGTGGTGCTCCTCGACGAACCGTATACAGGCCTCGACCCCTCGGCAGCGTCCGTGCTGCGAGGCGTGCTAGCCGAGCTTCGCGATGGGCGTAGGACAGTGGTCATGGTGACCCACAACCTCAAAGAGGGACTCGAACTCGCTACCCGGGTTGCGATCCAGGTTGCGGGTCGGTTCGCGTGGGAAGGCGTGAGAGGCGAAGTCGATCACGACAACTTCGAGCGGCACTACCACCGAGTGGTGGAGGGCCGAGCGTGACCAGCTATGCTCGTCAGGTTCGGGCCATCATCTGGAAGGACCTGCTCCTCGAGCTTCGTACACGCGAGCGGCTCGGCGCGATGGGGGCCTTCGCGGTTCTCGCGGCGATTCTGTTCAACTATTCGATCGACAAGACAACCACGCGTCCGGACGACGTCGCGGCGGGCCTCATCTGGATGACCATCGTCTTCGGAGGGCTGCTCGGGGTTGGTCGCACGTTCTACCTCGAGGCACAGGACTCGGCATTGCAGGGCGTCCTCATGTCGCCCACACCCAAGGACGCGATCTTCCTTGCGAAGACCTTCGCCAACTTCACTCTTCTTTACGTGGTGTCGTTGTTGGTTCTGGGTGTCTTCACGCTCTTCTTCGGGCTCGACCTGGGTTCGAACGTGTGGGCCATCGCGCTCGTTCTCGGACTCGGTTCGCTCGGCTTCGTAGCGCTCGGAACGCTGTTCGCCGCGATCTCGACCGGGACGAGTATGGGAGAGACGTTGCTACCCATCCTCGTGTTTCCGCTGCTCGTTCCGATGGTCATCTACGGTGTCGGGGCGACGGGCCGGCTTATCGCCGGCCGGCCGTTTCTGGAGGTGGATGGCAACGTGAGAATGCTGGGGGCCTTTGCGCTCATGGCGGTCGCCGCCGGCGCTGTTCTATTTCGTTTCGTTGTGGAGGACTGATGGAAACGGCTGGATTGAGACGCGGTGGGACTGCGTTGACCCTCCTCGGTCTGGCGGGCCTCGTGCTCGTCTACTGGATGTCGTTCTTCTGGGTTTCGACCGAGATGAACCAGGGGATTGCGCAGAGAATCTTCTACGTTCACGTGCCGGCTGCGTGGACTGCCTTCCTCGCGATCGGGATCGCGGCGCTAACGAGCGGCATGTACCTGTGGCTGAGGGACGATCGCCTGGACCGTGCCGCGATGTGTGCGGCAGAGGGAGGGCTCGTCTTCGGAACGATCATGATTACGACGGGCCCCCTCTGGGGGAAGATCGCGTGGGGAACGTACTGGACGTGGGAGCCACGTCTGACCCTCACGCTGCTGCTCTGGTTCATCTTCCTCGGGTACTTCATGGTCCGGAACTCGACCGAGGACCCCGAGAAGGGCAAACGGTTCGCAGCTGTGGTCGCGATCGTCGGGGCGCTGGACATCCCCTTCATCCACGTGAGCGTCCTCTGGTTCCGGTCGCTTCATCCGGAGCCGGTCGTGGCCAATGTGGACGGACCAGCCCTGCCGGGTGACATGCTTACGACGCTTCTCACGAGCGTCGCCGTCTTCACGGTTCTCTTCCTCGGACTCTACCTACTCCGCTATTCACTCGAGAGCCTGCGCGCCGAAGTAGACACGCGGGCCCGTCGAGCCGTAGCCTGACCCCTGCCGATCATGTTCAGAAAACAGACCATCGTTCGATGCGCACTGGCGCTCGTTCTTCTCGCTCTCGCGACCACCACGGTCTTGGCTCAAGAAGGGCTGCCCGGATCCAGTGGCCTCGGTGAGCAGAGTCTCCGCGCGTACTGGCACGTCTTCATCGCGTATACGATCGTGATCGTGCTCATCGGTGGATGGGCCATCTCGATCGGGCGTCGACTGCGCGGCGTCGAAGATCGCCTGACGGATTGATCCTGGCCCTCGCCAGGGCGAAGCAGTGAGGAGGGGGGGAGTGCGTAATTGGGGCGGCTCCGCTTTTGCGGGCCTGGTGTTGGCTGTCTTAGCGCCCCAGGCGTCTGGCCAGACGCCCACCATGCCGAGCACCCTCCGGTTCGGCTCGGGCCTGATGGACGTTCCGGTGTCGAGCGTGCTCTCGCACATGGTGATCACTGGCACGTTCTCGGGCTTCTTCTCCAGCATCGGAAGACGCGTCGAGATCGGAGAAGACGGCCTTGTCTCCGGGTTCGGTCCGGGTCGCGACCAGTTCTACCCGGACGGTTCGGTGGCGATCGGTCTGTTCGATCGCCTTGAAACCGGAGTCACGATCCAGTCCCTGTCAGACGGCGATTCGGGGGGCAACATCTGGGGTCTCTTCGGCCGGGTGAGGCTCTGGGAGCCGGTCGATCAAGGTCTGGGTCTGGCCGTTGGCGGCAGATATGTCACCAGCCCCACGTTCGGCGATGACATCGTCTATGCGCCGGGACGTCTCGGCTTCGCGGATGAGCGGCTGAGGGATAGCTACACCTCCCTGAGAGGCCTGAACTCCAATCTCAGCCTGTATGGCGTGGCGACCGCATACCTGAGAGGGTACGACGGTGGGTGGATCCCCGAGAACGATGTGACGTTCACCGCGGGCTTCGGTGGAGGGATGTTCAACGAGGGTGGCGAACTCGACTTCTACTCGTCTGGTCACTCCAACGGCTGGTTTTTCGGGTCGTCGGTCAACGTCGATACCGGGGAACGGTCGCAGCTCACCCTCATGGTCGAACACAACGGGTTCGACGTGAACGTCGGTGCACACTTCGACTGGGACGGCCTTCGTGTCGGCGCACAGCTTCTCGCGACCAACCACGAGTGGCCCACGGAGGGGCAATACTCGGAGTACCAGAAGCCCAAGCTCGGCCTGCTCGCATCGATCGCGATCTGCCCGAATGAGCCGGGCTTCCGGTGCCGCCCCCATACCATGCGTCGGACCGAGCCCGATACGATCTACATTCCGCCCCCGCCTCCCGATACGGTCGTGGTCCGCGTTCAGGAGGGCGAGCTCCCGGTCAGGGATGGTATCACGTCGAGTATCTGTCTCTCCACCGGTCAGAACGTGCCGATCCGGGTCACTCCAGCCGGAGATACCCTCCTCGGACCCGAGGCGATACCCATCCGCACCCTCAGACCGGGGCTCGTCTTCGCCGGCTCATACGCCGGAGACGCGTTCTGGTATCAGGATGGGGCGGTGGTCGTGTTCGAAGGGGGAGACTTTGGAAAGTCCCCGGACACGTTCCCGATCGACTGCGATCAGATTCTCAGGGTTGGCGTCTACCAGGGGGTCCCTGTGTTCGC
>JBDGVT010000005.1:0-40561 GCA_039585495.1 Gemmatimonadota bacterium
TGACCGCCGCATGCGTCGGCTGTCATGGACCCCTGTTTGCCGGCGGCCCGATTGTGGGCACACCTCCTGATTGGCCCGATGCCGGGAATCTCACCCCCGATATGGAAACCGGAATCGGGTCCTGGTCAGAGGAGGATTTCCGCTCGTTCTTCCACGACGGAATCCGCCCGGATGGGAGGCAGGTGGATCCCAGCTACATGCCGTGGACCCTTGGCGCCGCGCTCACCGATGTGGAGGAGCAGGCGATCTGGATGTTCCTGCGGGCGCTCCCTCCTCGCGAGAAGGGAGCGAAGGAGGAGGAGTAGTGCTCCTCTGATCCTAGAAGGGCAGGTCGTCGTCGGCGTCGGTCATGTTCGGCTGGCCGCCGCCGGAGGCTCCACCCTCGAAGCCACCACCGCCGCCACCGTGGCCTTCTGCACGGCCCCCGAAATTGCCACCACCACCGCCGCCGCCACCACCACCGCTGCCGGTGGAACCGAGCATGACCATTTCCTGGATGACGATGTCCGTCCAGTACTTGGTGCCGCCCTCGCCCTCGGTCTGGGAGTATTCGATGCGGCCTTCGACGTAGAGCCGGTCCCCCTTCTTGACATACTGCTCGACGACGTCGACCAGGCGACCGAAGAAGGTGAGTCGATGCCACTCGGTCTTCTCGTTCTTCTGGCCGGAGTTGCGATCGGTCCACGAGCGGTTGGTCGCCAGGGAAATCTTGGCTACTCGGGCGCCGGAACCCGTCGCCCGGATCTCCGGTTCGTTCCCGACATTTCCGATCAGCATGACCTTGTTGAGAGACCGACTCATGTCTCGTTTGCTCCTGGCCAGTTCGTGGCCATGTGTGGGAAGAGAGGGGCGTCGCCCGGACCCGGGCAGGGCCCTGATCACGGCGCGAAGGCCGAGAAGTTAAGGGTTGTGTCGCGGTTTTTCCATCGTCGCCCGGGCCGCTATCTTGCAAGGGTCCGTCCACATGAACACCAGCCGGGAGCAGGGATCGGTATGGCCGATCTTGAGCATGTAAGGGTTGAATGGGATGCCGATCTGGCGATCGTCACCGTCGACCGACCGGAGAAGCTCAACGCCCTCAACGCCGAAGTCGTTCGAGAGATCGGCGAGGTCTTTTCGAGCCTTCGCGACGACGACAACGTCCGCGGGGTCATTCTCACGGGAGCGGGGAGCAAGGCCTTCGTGGCCGGCGCCGATATCGGCGAACTCGCCACGATGGATGCGATTTCGGGTGTGCGCGTCAGTCGGGACGGTCAGGAAGTGTTCCGGGCCATCGAGCGATTCCCGAAGCCGGTCCTCGCCGCCGTCGGGGGGTATGCTCTGGGCGGCGGCTGCGAGCTTGCGCTTGCCTGCCACCTGCGTATCGCGAGTGATCGGGCACGGTTCGGACTCCCGGAGGTCAGCCTGGGCATCATCCCTGGCTATGGCGGGACGATTCGACTCGCCCGGCTGATCGGCCTCGGCCGTGCGATCGAGCTGACATTGACCGGTGACATGATCGATGCCGAGCGCGCCCGCGAAATCGGGCTGGTCTCCGCAGTGGTACCCGGAGACGTCCTTCTCGACGAGGCGAAGACCCTTCTCCGCAAGGTGACGAAGAATGGTCCCATCGCGATTCGCATGGCGCTCGAGTCGATTTATCGCGGCCTCGATACCGCGACGGCCGAGGCGCTGGACTTCGAGTCCTCACTCTTCGGTTTGCTGGCGTCGACGGAAGACATGCGGGAAGGCATGGAGGCGTTTCTCGAGAAGCGAAAGGCGGACTTCAAGGGCCTCTGAGCCAGGTCTTCAAATCAGCCGGGCCAGCGCCTGAATCCGGACCCGCTGACGGTGGTCGGAGACTGGGCGAATCATTAGATTTTCCCATGGTTTCAGGGACTCTCCCAAGCGGCGGGCCGTGCGTCTGAGCGGGCTCGCTCTTCGCCACTTTCGGAACCTCCACAATCAGGACGTGGAGCTTCCCCCGGAAGGGGTGGCGCTGATCGGCGACAACGCTCAAGGCAAGTCGAATTTTCTCGAGGCGATCTACTACCTCGAGACCCTTCGGTCATTTCGTGGAGCTCGTGACGAGCAGATGGTCGCCTTTGGGCAGGACGTGTTCCGTGTCGTCGGCAGCACGGAAGCGGACGAGGCGGATGAGGGGATGGGGGGAGAGGTCACTGCGGCCTTTCAGAGGAAGGGAAAGCGGAAGAAGGTCTCCGTCGACGGAGCCGAACCCGATCGCATGAGCGATGCGCTCGGAAGGCTCTGTGCGGTCATCTTCTCTCCGGCCGATATCGAGTTGGTCAGCGGAGGTCCGTCAGAACGGCGTCGGTTTCTGGACATCGTCCTCTCGCTGAACGAGACGGGGTATCTGCCCGCTCTGCAGGAGTACAAGAAGGTCTTGGTGCGCCGGAATGCCTCACTCAAGGCGGGTGACTCCGGCTCGCTGGTCGGTGCCTGGGATCAGGGGCTGATTCGATCGGGGTCGGAGGTCATGCGGGCTCGTCGTACATGGGTCGCGACGAGGTCCGAGGCGTTCGGGGACTACTACATGCAGGTCAGTGACGGTGCGCGCGCTCGGATGACGTACAAGCCGAGCGTCCCACTCGGTGAGGTGGAATCCGACGAGCGGATCCAGGACGCGTTTCGCGACGCGTTGATGGACTCGAGCGAACGGGAGAGGCGGATGGGGGTCACGGTGGTCGGCCCGCATCGGGACGATGTTCGTCTCCAACTGGAGAACGGTGACGAAGGGTTGGACCTGAGGGACTATGGATCGGGTGGACAGCGACGCACGGCTGCGTTGGCGCTGCGACTGGTGGAGGCAATGACGATTCGCGAAAACCGTAGTCAAAGGCCGCTGATCTTGCTTGACGATGTTTTTGCGGAGCTGGACGCCGGCCGAAGCGAACGCGTGCTCGAGCTACTCGAGGCGGACGACTGCGGTCAGGTGGTGCTGACCGCGCCGAAGGAAGCGGACGTGAAGATTCGTAGGGACGCGCTTCCCCGTTGGAGGATCGAAGCTGGAAGGATCACGGTTTGATGGTGCAGCCGTGACCCGGGGTTCAGGACCCGTGAAGCTGGACACGGTGCTGTCTTCGGTGCTGAGCGACCACGGGGTGCGCGATCAGGTCGAGAGGATGGGAGTGCTGGCGCTGTGGCCGGACATCGTGGGCGAAAAGCTGGCGGAGGTGACGCGGGCGAAGGGAGTGGAGGATGCCACCCTCTTCGTGGAAGTGCGCAGCAGTGCGTGGTTGATGGAGCTGAACATGATGAAGGGTGACTTCCTCCGGCGCGTGAACGAGCGCTTCACGGACGTACCCATGGATCGAATCGTCTTCGTGTTGGCGGAGACCGAATAGCGCGCGAGCCGCGCGCGACAGACACGCCTCGGAGTGGAAATGGCGAAGAACGAGAAGAAGGACGGCAGCGACTATACCGCTGGGCAGATTCAGGTGCTCAAGGGCCTGGAGGCGGTACGGAAGCGGCCCGGCATGTACATCGGGTCTACGTCGGCCCGGGGCCTTCACCACCTCGTGTACGAGGTCGTGGACAACTCGATCGACGAGGCGATGGCCGGTCACTGCTCGATGGTGACCGTGACCATCCATGATGACGACTCGATCACCGTCGAAGACGACGGCCGGGGAATCCCCGTCGATATCCACCCCACGGAGAAGGTACCGGGCGTCGAGCTTGCAATGACGACGCTCCACGCGGGTGGGAAGTTCGACAAGGACACCTACAAGGTCTCGGGTGGATTGCACGGGGTAGGCGTGAGTGTGGTCAACGCTCTCTCGTTCTTTCTTGAGGTCGAGATCCGGCGGGATGGCAAGCTGTACCACCAGCGCTACGAGCGGGGCATCAAGTCGAAGGAGTTGGAGGAGCGGGGCAAGGCGAAGGGGAGTGGGACGAAAGTCGTCTTCAAGCCGGACCACGAGATCTTCACCGAGATGGTGTACTCGTTCGAGGTTCTTTCGAACCGACTCCGCGAGCTCGCGTTCCTGAACAAGGGGTTGGCGATCGTGCTCATCGACGAGCGCAACGGCGGGCAGAAGGAGTCCTATCAGTACGAAGGCGGTATCGCTGAATACGTCACGTTCCTGCGTGGCAGCCGTGGCCCCCTGCACGACACGATCTGTTACTTCGAGGGATCCAGGCCCGAAGCGGAGATCGAGCTGGCGCTCCAATACGACCAGGGCTTCAGCGAGAACACGCATACGTTCGTTAACAACATCAACACCCACGAAGGTGGGATGCACCTCACGGGGCTCAAGGCGGCCCTGACGCGTACGATCAATGACTACGCGAAGAAGAACAACATCTTCAAGAAGGGCGAATCACTGTCGGGTGACGACGTCCGTGAGGGACTCACCTGCGTCCTCAGCATCCGTGTCATGGAGCCGCAGTTCGAGGGGCAGACGAAGACGAAGCTCGGGAACAGCGAAGTGAGGGGCGCGGTCGAGACGGCTGTGAACGAACACCTCGGCATCTTCCTCGATGAGAACCCGAAGGCGGGGAGGGCCATCATCGAGAAGTCTCTGATGGCTGCTCGAGCGCGAGACGCCGCGCGTAAGGCACGCGACCTCGCCCGAAAGAAGAGCGCTCTCGAAGGTGGAGTGCTTCCGGGCAAGCTTGCGGACTGCTCGATCTCTGATCCCGCCATGTGCGAGCTGTACCTCGTCGAGGGTGACTCCGCCGGCGGTAGCGCGAAGCAGGGACGAGATCGGGGGTACCAGGCGATCCTTCCCCTGAAGGGGAAGATCCTGAACGTGGAGCGGGCCCGGATCGACAGGATTTTGGCGAACGAGGAGATCGGGGCCATGATCACGGCGATCGGAGCCGGGATTCGCGAAGAGTTCGCGCTGGACAAGACACGGTATCACAAGATCGTCATCATGACTGACGCCGATGTCGATGGCGCGCACATCCGGACGCTGCTCCTCACCTTCTTCTTCCGGCAGATGCGAGAGCTGATCGAGGCCGGATACGTGTACATCGCACAACCTCCGTTGTATCGAGTCCGAAAGGGCAAGCAGGAGTTCTACGCGTACAACGAGGCCGAGCGCGAAGACTACATGAAGCGATTGGGTGGCAAGAAGGGCGACCAGAAGGGCATCCACATCCAGCGCTACAAGGGACTCGGTGAGATGAATCCCGATCAGCTTTGGAAGACGACGATGGATCCCGAGTCGCGCACGATCCTGCAGGTGCAGATCGAGGATGGTGCCATCGCGTCGAATCTCTTCGATCGCCTCATGGGCGATGACGTCGAGCCTCGACGTGAGTTCATCGAGAAGAACGCGAAGTACGTGAAGAACCTGGACGTCTGAGCCCACCAGGCTCGGGCGTTACTCTTCTCCGAGGAGGCCTTCGGCGTCGATGAGGGCCGCGTCGTGTCGTCGCGCTACGTCCCGGCGTAGCCACGTCGGTGCCGTGCGTCCGGTAAAGATGAGCCGCAGCCGCCGCTCACGGCCGAATCCGTATCGCGTCTCACGTACCTCGGCGTCGATCCCATCGAGGGGCGAGTGCCCCGTTTCCGGCTCCGCCCATCCGGTGGCGCCGTAGTAGACCGCCCCCGACGTGAGCGTCCCCGCGACAGGGATCTCGGCGTCGCTTCCCCAGAGGCTCCCTCCCTCGCGAGCGACCGCCCCGAGCGTCTCGATTGCGTCGAACGACATGTGCTGGCGACAGATGCGTGGGAGCATCTGCTCCATATGAGCGTTGATGCCCGGCCGAATCTCGGACGCGTAGTAGGGTCCGATCGGGTCGCTCTGATCCGAGAGCCGCCACGGAAAGATGAACCTGAACCAAAACGCCACGAAGGGATCGGTAATCGCGTAGCGCGTGGTCCGCGTCGTAGGGCTCGAGTCGAGTGAGCGTCGTATCTCGATCAGGCCGAGCTCGACGAGACGGTTCAGATAGGGGGCGACCTGTCCGCTTCTCGTGAGGTCCGGGACACCCGCGTGAAGCGTGGCCCAGTCCGCCTCACCAGACGCGAGAGATCGGAGGATCGCGACGTACCGGGACGGCGTCTGGACTTCGCGCTCGAGCCACTCCATCGGTGATGCGGCCAAGGATCCCGTATCGTCGAGCAGCAGCCGGCGGACGTTGGTCCCGACGGTGACCGAGGTGTCGAGGGCACCGAGCACCCGGGGGACGCCACCGAACACGCCGTAGGCGCGCACGCGCTCGTGCGGTCGGTTACCGGGGAGATGGGGGGCTGCAGCCCTGAGTGGGAGCGGCTCGACCCTAAGCGATGATCTGGTGACAGGGTCGTCGCTACGGATGTCGGGCAGCCCGCCTTCCCGTCCGATCAAGACGACATGTAGCGAGATGGTGGACGCAGCCGCCCGGGCGAGGGCGGCTTCCAGCGGTGCTCCAACCCGCGAGCGCGCCTCGCTCAGGCGATGCGCGTCATCCAGCACCAGAACGAAAGGACGGTCGGTGGCTGCGGCGCACGCGACCGCTGCATCCAGGAGCTCCGCCCACGTCGAATCGGCGGACAGCGAATCGCCGGAAGTGCCGTCTGCCGCGAGGGTCCCACGTATCCGTTCTGCCAGGCGTGCACGTTGCTCCGGATCCGGTAGGGGGGGGCACCAGTGATGAATGCCGTCGTAGTCCGCGGCGGCCCGTGCCAGCAGTGCGGACTTTCCGACGCCGGGGAGTCCGGAGACGCGGAAGAAACTGGGTTGACGGCGATCGAGCAGGGCTCGGATTCGACCGAGTTCCCTCGATCTTCCTGTAAAGATCAACGAAGGATCCTTAAAAATGAAGGTGGTAAATAAGAATTAGCGTAAAGAAATTTATACAAATATGGACGTATGGGGCCTTGAGGTCACGCCCCAGGTCGGACACCTTCTCAGCTGGATCACACCAACCCACCCGGGAGCCCGTTCATGAGCAGAGTCATCCCCCGCTTCGACACGCTGGCGGCGGCGAAGTACGACAGCACGCCGAACGACGAGAAGCGGCATCGTACCGACCTCGAGGAAGTCTTCGGCGAGAACGTCTTCAGCTTGCACCAGATGAAGGCGCGGATGCAGAGCGCTCAGTATGAGGCACTGCTCTCGACCATTCAGAACGGCACCGAACTCGACGCCTCCGTAGCCGACGGCGTCGCTTCGGCGATGAAGGAATGGGCGCTCGAGAAGGGAGCGACCCATTACACGCACTGGTTTCAGCCGCTCACAGGCAGCACGGCGGAGAAGCACGACTCCTTCCTGAAGCCGACGGGAGATGGCCGTGCCATCACCGAGTTCCGTGGTACCGAGCTGGTTCAAGGCGAGCCAGATGCGTCGTCCTTCCCGTCGGGGGGGCTCCGCGCGACGTTCGAGGCCCGCGGCTATACTGCGTGGGATCCCACGTCTCCGGCGTTCATCATGGAAGGTCCCGGGGGCGCATACCTCTGCATTCCAACGGCGTTCGCGTCGTGGGCCGGTGATGCGCTCGACAAGAAGACTCCTCTCCTCCGTTCGATGAACGCCATCGATGAGCAGGCGCGTCGCGCGTTGCGTCTCTTCGGCTCCCCGCCGAAGGCCGTGAAGGCGACGTGTGGAGCAGAGCAGGAGTTCTTCCTGGTCGACGAGGAGTTCTACTTCCGTCGTCCCGACCTTCAGACCTCCGGGCGCACCCTCTTCGGCACCAAGCCGCCGAAGGGTCAGGAGATGGACGATCACTACTTCGGCTCGATTCCCGCCCGGGTGCTCGAGTACATGAACGAAGTCGAGTTCGAGCTCTATCGTCTCGGTGTACCGGTGACGACCCGCCACAACGAGGTCGCCCCGGGGCAGTACGAGATGGCGCCGATCTACGAGGACGCGAATCAGGCGGCCGACCATCAGCAGTTGGTCATGTCGACGCTGCGTCGCATCGCCAGGAAGTACGGACTCGTTTGCTTGATGCACGAGAAGCCGTTCCAGGGCGTGAACGGGAGTGGCAAGCACCTCAACTGGTCGATCGCCACCGAGGACCAGAATCTCCTCGAGCCCGGTGAGACGCCGCACGACAACATGCAGTTCCTGTTCTTCTGCTCCGCCGTACTCAAGGGCGTCGCGAGGCATCAGGACCTCATGCGCGCTGCCGTCGCACATGCGGGGAACGATCATCGACTGGGTGCCAACGAAGCGCCTCCGGCGATCATATCAGCGTTCTGTGGCGACCAGATGCAGGACATCTTCGAGCAGATCGAAAAGGCCGGTGAGGCGACGAGCAGCAAGCCGAGCGGCCTGCTCGGCCTCGGCGTGAAGGTTCTCCCGAATCTCCCGAAGCACGCGGGCGACAGAAACAGGACGTCGCCGTTCGCCTTCACGGGAAACAAATGGGAGTTCCGGGCGCTCGGTTCTTCGCAGAGCGTTTCCTTCCCGGCGATGGTTCTGAACACGATCGTGGCCGAGGCTGTCGATGACCTCTGCACCAAGCTCGAGGCCGAACTCGAGAAGGGGACGTCATTTGACGATGCCCTTCGTGAACTGCTCGCATCGGAGATCCACGAATTCAAGCACGTGATCTTCAACGGCGACAACTATGCGGACGAGTGGGTCGTCGAGGCCGAGGGCCGTGGACTCTTGAACCTCGAAAGCACGATGGACGCGTTGCCGAAGATCGTTGCTGACAAGAACGCTGCTCTCTTCGAGAAGTACGGTGTGCTTTCTCATCGCGAGCTTGAATCGCGCTTCGAGATCTTCGTGGAGCAGTACTTCATGACGATCAACATTGAAGGCGAGACCGCCCAGCACATGGCGCAGACGATGATCCTCCCTGCAGCAGCCAGGTATCTGAGCGAGCTTCTGACGACGGCCGAAAGGGCCGACGAGCTCGGACTGAAGGCAGACGGCGTCCTGAAGACGGCTGCCAGGGTTAACGAGCTGGTGGATCGGCTCACCGAAACGGTCGGTGAGCTGGCTGAACAGAACCAGGAACTCGGTGGAGACGACGTCGTGTCTAAGGCCGAGCACATGAGGGCGAACATCATCCCGGCCATGACAGCGGTACGAGATGTGGTCGACCGCCTGGAGCGGCTGGTTCCCGACGATCTGTGGCCGGTGCCCACATACCGGGACATGCTTTTCGTGAAGTAGCACCAGGGCTCAGGCGGCCACACCGTCGCCTGCGGGAAGAGTCGAGGGGCCGGTGGAGAGATCCTCCGGCCCCTTCTTCGATTCCAGCGAGCCAGGATCGATCCGCGGTATGCGACCACGCTCCACACTCCCACGTCGGCCCCCCGACGCCTATCTTGCGACCGAATCGAAACCTCACGCGTCCGCCACCACGAGGGCATGACAGACTCTCTTAAGGGAGCCGTTCCGCGCCTCGTCCGTTCGCTGGCCCGCGTCGCTCAAAAGAACCGCGTCGCCCGCAAGCTGATCGTCGCACCCAACATTGCCGCCGGACGTGAGTTGCTCAGACGGCTGTCTCTCGAGGGCGACGGTTGGATCGGTTTCGAGGTGACGACGCTTCCCCGGCTTGCCCATGGGATCGCGATGGAGTCCCTGGAGAAAAGCGGGCTTGGGGTTCTCGACACCTTCGAACAGCAGGCCCTCATCGATCGTGCGCTGGATTCGGCGCTCTCTGCCGAGGGGGGGCGGCTTGCTGAGCTCTCCGAAGGGGTGGGTTTTCGGGAGGGTGTCCACGCAGCGATACGAGAACTTCGAGCAGCGGGGATCGGACCACGAGAACTCGACCGTGCCCGGTTCGCCCAGTGGGAGAAGAAGCTCTTCCTCCTCCGGGTCCTGCAGCGGTACGAGCAACTCCTTTCGCGAGCTAGGAAGGCGGACTCGGCCGCCGTTCTTCGACTCGCTCTCGGAGCGCTCGACGACGAGGGCAACAAGCTTCCCGCCTCGCTCGACGCGGATGTCGTGTCGTTGATGCCCGGGCTGGGCACCCGAGGCCTGCTAGGCCGACTCGTGTCGGACCTCTCTGCACGGGGCGGCAAGGTCCTGGAAACGGATACAGTTCTGGGACTGGAGGCCCCTTCGTCGGTTCTCTGGAATGGTCGAGGTGATCCCTCACCCGGGTCCCATCTCTACGCGCCGGCGGACAAGCCCGCGGACGCTACGTCCCTCGACATCGACTTCTTCCGAGCCGCCTCCATCGAGGCGGAACTCCGAGAGGTCCTTCGGCAGGTGCTGGAGCGCGACCTCTCATGGGACGAGGTAGAGATCGTCACCACCGACCCCGCCACGTATGGATCGGCGCTGCACGCTGTCGCGGCCCGGCTGGGGATACCGGTTACCTACGCCGTGGGTCTTCCCATCACCCGCACGCGTACCGGCCGTGTGGTTCAAGCCTACCTCGACTGGGTCGCCGAGGGGTTCCAGGCCAGCCCGATTCGCCGTCTCCTCGAGGCGGGGGACTTGAGACCGCCGCGATCGAAGGGACAGCTCCCGGCCGCCGCGCTGGCACGGCGCTTCAGAAGCCTGCGGGTTGGCTGGGGTCGGAAGCGATACCGGTCCCAGATCCGTGAAGCATTGGTCGGCCTGGAAGGGATGACGCCCTCCCGACACGAGACCGCTGAACGCTTCGCCATGAAACAGGACCGAGCTCGGGGCGAGCTCGAGGCACTCAAGTCGATTCTCTTTCCGGCTCTCAAGGCCACGCCCGCGGTGCCCGATCGAATGGGCACGGAGGGTGGACCCGTATCGCCAGCCGAGCTGGCGCGAGGACTGCGCGCATTCCTCCGAAGGGTGCCGCGTGGCCGTGGTCCGGATCGCAGCGCAAGGGAAGAGGTGATCCGAGTTCTCGATCGGATCCAGGCCACGATCACGAGACGCACGGAATTCGGGTCGGCGGTCGCAATTCTCCGTCGACACCTCGACCTGCGTGTGCGGGCGGAGTCGCCCGGTTTGGGAGGAGACGAGTCCGTTGCGCCGTGGTCCTCGGAAGGCGGTTCCCTGCATCTTGCCGACATACAACACGGCGGGTACTCCGGCCGGAGCACGGTGTTTATCGTTGGCCTCGACGCGGAACGGGCCGCTCGTGGGGGGGTGCAGGATCCAGTTCTGCTCGACAGCGATCGACGCGTTCTGGGTCCGATGCTTCCAACTTCCGCCGAGATTTCGAGGGAGCGGACCTTCCAGCTGGCGGCCCTCTTCGCTCGGCTGCGCGGTCGCGTCACGCTCAGCTACTGCTCGTGGCAGGCGACGGAGGCTCGCACCGTCGGGCCGTCCTCGGTCCTGCTGCAGGCCCTGCGAGTATCGCGATCGGATGAGCAGCTGACGTTCCACGATCTCCATTTGATGATGACTCGGGTGGTCAGCGCCTTGCCGGCCGCGGGCCGTCCGGCTCTGGATTCCGCCGACGTCTGGATGGCCGCCCTGGGCGCGGGCGGCGTCATGCGGACAGGCAGGGATGTCGTGCGAGAGTCATTCCCGCTGCTGGATCAGGGGCTGACCGCTCGTGCTGAGAGAGAGGACGGGGTCCCGTCGGCCGTTCACGGTGTCATCGACGCTCGCCCGGACCAGCTCGACCCGAGGCGAAATTCCGAGGTCGTCGTTTCCGCGAGTAGACTCGAGGCGCTTGGCGCCTGCCCGATGAAGTACCTGCACGCTTCCGTGCTGCGAATCTATCCGCCGGACGATCCCGTGCTCGATCCCGATTCTTGGCTGGACCACCGCCGGCGTGGGAGCCTCCTTCACAGCGTGTACGATGCAGTGTTGAGAGGCGCACACACCGTCGGGATGAAGGTGGACGACTCGGACTTCGAAGCGATGGCTCTGCGGGTGTTGTCCGAGCGGATCGCGCGATTGCGAGAGGAGGTGCCGATTCCGGGTGACGGGACTCTGGCTCGGGAGACGTCTGCACTGGAGGAGGACGTGCGCTCCTTTGTCCGGATGATTCGAGAGCAGGGTCCGAAGACCGTCGCGCTCGAATTGACGTTCGGGTTGGGAGACGATGAGCCCGTGATCATGGAGCTGACCGGAGGCGAGCTTCGCCTGCGTGGCGCGGTCGATCGGGTGGATCACGATCTTGCGGGTCTTCACGTGGTCGACTACAAGACCGGAGTGCCGCGTGAGTTCGGAGCGGCCACGTTCAATGGCGGCCGAAGATTGCAGCACGCACTGTATGCGCACGTCGCAGATACTCGCCTCGACGGAGACGTCGTGGATGGGCAGTACCACTTCCCCACGCGCCGAGGTCAGAACCAGTCGTTCCGGTTCGATCGCGAACGACTCGACCGGGTATACGGTCTCCTCGATCACATGCTGGACGGTGCGGCAGCCGGATACTTCGTCCCCACCAACGAGCCGAGTGACTGCACGTTTTGTGACTTCCGAGAGATTTGCCGGGTCAGGGAGGGGGGCTATGGCAAGTCCGTCTCGCCACTGGCTGACTGGTCGAAGGAGCAGACCAACACCGGATTATGGCCGGCGTTCGGACACCTCAAGAAGACTCGGAACTACGAAGACTGAGGTCGCTTCGGACTACCGCTCATCGACCCGCCTCTGGTCTGAGGTCTAGGGCGTCCGGCCCTCGAGAATCGTCCTGAGGACGCTCGCGTCGAGGTTCCCGCCCGAGACCACTGCCACGACCCGCTCACCCGGAGCGGCGTGGGCGAGGGCCGCTGCAACCGAGGCGCCGCCCGCTCCTTCCGCGACCACGTGAGCGCGTGTTACCAGCATCCGGATGGCGTCGCAGATCTGATCGAGGGACACGACGAGCGACTCGTCGATGAGGTGTGAGACGAGGGGCCACATCTCTTCGAGGACACTCTTGCCCCCGATGCCGTCCACGAAGGTGGGTATGCGGTCGATGGTCTGAGGGCTGCCTGATTGCAGCGACGCGGCTAGAGGCGCGGCGGTCTCGACCTCGGCCGCATGTACGCGAGCCCGGGGCCGAATTGCCTTTACCGCGGAAGCGATTCCGCTCGAGAGCCCGCCACCTCCGAACGGAACGATGATGGTGTCGACCTCTGGAAGATCCTCCAGTATCTCCAGGCCGATCGTGCCGTTGCCGGCGATCACGGCAGCATCGGCGACCGGGTGGATGAAGAAACCAGACTCGCCCGGGTGCTGGTGATTCTGAATCACGGCCCACCATTCATCGAACGGCACGGGCACACTCACTCCACCGAGACGCTCGATTGCCTCGAGCTTCGCGGCCGGCGCGGTATCCGGCACGATGACCCGGCAGCCGATGTCCAGAAGGCGGGCGTTGAACGCGACGCCCTGCGCCATGTTCCCGGCGCTTCCCGTGTAGACGCCTCTGGCGAGGGAAGTCGGGTCCGCCAGCGCCATGGCGTTGGCTGCGCCCCGGATCTTGAACGATCCGATGGGCTGAAGGCACTCGAGCTTGAGCCAGATCTCCCGGTCGCCGGGCACGTCGAGGGGCAGGAGCGGCGTCCGGATGGCTGCGCCCGCGATTCTGTCACGTGCGGATTCGATGGCTTCGAGCGGAATCGGCTGGATGACATTCATGGGCGCAGGATGGCTGAGGTAGCCGTCGCCGTCTAGGTTCGCCGCATGATAACCGACCCCACCGCCGTATTCTTCGTCCTCGCGACCGTCGTCGCGATCGCGATAACGCTCGAGTTACGCACGAAGCTGTTCGCTGCCCTCGGTTCTGCTCTGGTCGGCATCCTCCTCGGGATGCTCCTGTCGAATCTGGGGGTCATCCCTGGCGAGTCACCCGCCTACGATTTTCTGGGCGGACCTGCAGTGAGCGCGGGCATCATCCTGATCCTGTTGACGGTCGATGTCCGTTCGGTCGTGGAAGCCGGCCCGACCATGCTCGCGGCATTCGCGATCGGTGGCATCGGGTCGGCGACGGGTGCCTCGATCAGCGCGCTCCTGCTCTCCGAGCAGATTGGTCCGGAGACGTGGAAGCTCGCCGGGCAGTATACGGCCACGTATACGGGTGGGGGCGTGAACTTCGCGGCCGTCGGCGCCGCGCTCGAGACGAGCGGCGAACTCTTCTCAGCGGGCATCGCCGCGGATGTGACGATGACCGCGATCTGGATGGCCACCTGTCTTACCGTCCCGATTCTGTTCGCTTCGCGCGATGAGTCTTCGTCCAGCGACGAGTCGGTGGAAGCGTCAGACGATGTGAGCGATGGCTCTGGCCAACCTCGGCCGGAAGCCACGGCGACGCTTCACGACATGCTCTATTCGAGTGTGGGAGCGATCAAGCTGCAAGATCTTGCAGGGATGGCGACGCTGGTGCTCGGAACGCTGTGGGTGTCGAACTGGCTCGGCGACGCGCTGGCGCCGATCCCGTCGGTCCTCTTTCTGACTACGATCTCCCTACTTCTCGCGCAGCTACCGAGCGTTCGGGCGCTTCCCGGAACGGGCGTCATCGGCAACTACCTCGTGCTGATCTTCCTCGCGAGCAATGGTGCGATGTCCGTCCTGGCGAACATCGCGGTGATCGGTCTTCCGATCGTCTACTTCGCCTTCATCACCGTCTCCGTCCACGGCGTGATCATCTTCGGGGTGGGGCGACTCGTCGGACTCGACTTGAAGACGCTTGCGGTCGCGTCGCAGGCCAACGTCGGAGGCCCTGCCTCCGCCATGGCTCTTGCTGCGGCCCGTGGGTACACGGATCGCCTGCTCCCGGGTGTCGCCGTCGGACTGGTCGGATACGCCGTCGGGAATTACCTCGGGCTTGCTGTGGCCTTCGTGATTCGCGGGGCGTTGGGGGCCTGAGCCTCGAACAAGGTTACAGACCGAGCTCCTGGCGGGCCTCAGCGACCGTCATCGAGTACGGCGCCAGGAGTTCGATGAGATCGGGTGGAAGAGGGCGTGGTTCGAGGCTATCGCGGGTCGTGCATACGAGGACTTCGTGTCCGGCCACCGCGAGTTGGCCCGCACCCAGGTGGAGCACGTCGAAGTTGATCTGGAGCGAGCTCGTACCGAAGCGAGTGAAGTAGGCAGCCACTCGGAGCTCGTCGTCGAGCCGCGAAGGATACTTGAAGTCCGACTCCAGGTGGACGCGAGGCAGCCACATGTCCCATCGGTCGAAGACCTCGCTGTACGGCACGCCCGCAGCTCGGAAGAGCTCCATCTCGGCCAGTTCGAAGAAGCGGACGTATGCGCCGTAGAAGATGATCCCAGCCTTGTCGACGGCCGACCATCGCACGCGTTCATCGACGGTGAAGAGTGTCTTGCTCATCGAAAAGTTCTGAGTAGGAGAGGGTGGGTGTCCAGCAGGTCGCTCGAGGTACGCCCGACGGACGGATGGCCAGGTGCCACGATGAAGTGTAGCCTTCCGCCACACGTCTCGCGCCCCGGCAAGCATGACACTCAAACTCACAAGTCACGAACGAACCTTGCTGGCTGGCGAGGCTGGTGAGGCGACGGCACTGGCTATGAGGATCGTGGTCGCGGCTGCGGAACTCTTGAGTGCCCAGGAGCTCGTGGAAATCTCATCGGCGCACATCGACGGCTGCCTCCACCACGGCGACGGCGGGGTCGAATTTGCCGAGCAGCTGGCTTCCGGCGGAGGAAGGGTCGCCGTTCCGACGACGCTCAACGTGGGGGCGCTCGACCTGCTCCATCCCGGCATCAACCGCGCCGACTCACACAAGACCGACATGGCTAGACGCCAGATGCAGGCGTACGTCGAAATGGGGGCTAGCCCGACGTTCACATGTGCTCCGTACCAGGTGGGCCACGAACCCGGAGTCGGGGAGCAGGTCGCGTGGGGAGAATCCAACGCGATCGCCTTCGTCAATTCGGTGCTGGGAGCTCGGACCGAACGGTATGGCGACTTTCTCGATGCGTGCTGTGCACTCACGGGACGCGCCCCGAGCTATGGACTTCACCTCGAAGAGAACCGGCGCGCGACGGTTGTGGTGGACGCGGCCTCGGTGCCGTCGGCGCTGAAGTCACAGGACGTCTTCTACCCGGTTCTTGGCACATGGCTCGGCCTCCACGTCGGCCAGGAGATTGCGGCTATTGAGGGCTTGCCAGCCGATGTGACGCGAGATCAACTCAAGGCACTGGGGGCTGCCGCGGCCTCGACCGGTGCGGTCGCGCTGTTCCACGTGGTTGGTGTCACGCCGGAGGCGACTACGCTGCACGAAGCCACGGGCGGATCTGACGACGTCCGTCGGATCGCGCTCGATTCGACGGGAATGAGAGAAGCTCGCCTCCGCTTGAGCACGGCTGACGAGGCCGACCGGATCGATGCTGTCGCGGTCGGCAGCCCGCACTTCTCCTGCCAGGAGTTCCAGTCGCTTCACGAGATCATCGCCTCGCGACGGCTCAGCGTTCCGTTCTACGCGTGCACGGCCCGACAGACCCTGGCGGAGATCGACGCGCTCGGTTTGGTGGAGCCTCTAAGGGCATCGGGGGTCGAGATCGTTGTGGACACCTGCGTCGTCGTGACGCCGATCCTCCCGGCAGAATCGGGTGTCCTTATGACCAACTCAGGCAAGTTCGCGCACTACGGGCCGTCCAACACCGGGTACGAGGTGGTTTACGGAAGCCTCGCGGACTGCGTCGAGTCTGCGGTTGGGGGCGACATCTCGCGCAGCGAGGAGGCGTGGGCGTGGTGAAAGGCCGGGTGCTCGTCGAGGGAAGCGCGGTGGGTCCGCTCCTGCGCCTGACCCGTCCGATCAGTTTCTGGGGTGGTGTGGATCCGGTTGCCGGTACGATTGTCGATCCCCGTCACCCCCAGTTCGGCACGTCGATCGCCGGCACTGTACTCGCGATTCCCTCGGCGGTCGGGTCGAGTTCGTCGAGCGCGATCATGCTGGAACTGTTGCGTGAAAAGCAGGCCCCCGTGGCGATCCTCATGGGCAAGGCAGACGCGATCCTCGCGCTCGGCGTCGTCGTCGGAGCGGAGCTCGGCTACCCCGCGATTCCGGTCATAGAATCCTCGGTGGAAGACCTCGAGTCGCTGCCGGATGGGGCCACGGTGCAGGTCGATGAGGCCGGAGAGGTGCGCGTACTTACTTGAGTCGGGATGTCGCCTCCGTGGCGTCTGTGCCGCCGCTCGAGCGGCCCCATCCCGTGGCGATCGCGATGAGCAATACCACGAAGAGCCCCCAGGAATGCACGTTGTGCAGTCCTGCTTCCCACGGTGAAACACGGGCCAGATCGTCGAATCCGCCCGTCATGGAAGCCGCGAGGATCGTCGGAATGAAGAACGGCAGCAGAAACGGGTAAGTACAGACCGCAACATCGAGGATGTTGGCCCGTCGATAGGGCCCCACTCCGGCGGCCGAGCCGACTTCGCGTGCGAGCGGCCCGATGGTCAGGATCGCGACCGCAGAGTGGGTGGTCAGGAGCGTTGCCGCAGAAACCGATCCGAAGATCCACCACTCGGCGCGCGCCGCGGTGCGGGCCCGGTCTTCGATCCGGTGGATCAGTCGTCGCAGGAACCCCGACGCCTCGACCCCGCCCACCAATCCCATCAGAAGCAAGGTGAAGATCGAGACACCGACTGCGCGCCGCATCCCGTCGAGCAGGAGCCCCGAGGCGATGAAGTTCTCGCCATCGATGGAAAAGAGGTCCGCGATTCCGAAGCGTCGTGAGATGAGCCCGATTACCACAGCGCATCCGATGCCGGCGAACAGCCCTTCGACGAGGTGCCGGCGACGCAGCAAGAGGGCCAACACCAGGACGGGTGCGGCGAGCATGATCAGGCCGGAAGGGCCGGACTCTGCGCCCACGACCGTGTCGGCGCGGGTACCCGACCCGCCAAGGGCGAGGAAGACGACGAATGCGACCGCGGCGGCTGGCAGCGCATACGCCAGCCGGGTCCGGACGACCCCTCCGAGGTCGGCTTCCTGGGTTGTTGCGGATGCGATCGTGGTGTCCGAGATGGGTGAGACGTTGTCGCCGAAGGTCGCACCCGAGAGTACGGCTCCGATCAGAAAGCCGGGGTCGGCACCCAAAGCGCCCGACGGAGGGTAGAGCAAGGGAGCGCATACGAGGATCGTCCCGAGGCTCGTGCCGGTCGCGGTGGAGAAGAGCGCGCAAATGAGGAACGTGGCGGCGACGAACCCTCCCCCGGACATATCAGCGGTGTCAGCGGCCCACACGAGTGACTCGACGAGACCGCTTCCTCTCAGCAACGTCCCGAAGACGCCGGCGAGGATCCAGGCGAGCACGAGCAACATCACGATGCGGTGACTCATTCCGTCTACTACGGCGTCGGAGTACCGCGCCCGATCGTGCGACAAGAGGAGGCCCAACCCGATCGCCGCCAGCAGCACGGGCCAGAATCCCGTCTCGTCCGGTGCGCCCGAAAGGCCGAGCCAGGAGACTCCACCCAGGAAGAGCAGGAATGGCGCGATCGCCCCGATCCGGCCGCCGTAGAACGTCAGATCGGATACTGTGTCGCGGTCGGGCAAGGGATTTCCGGGCCAAGGGTCGTGTGAACGTCCTCGCAATCCTACGTTCGGCCCGCGCCGGTCGCACCACGGCGGCGACCGGGAACTCCAAGAGGAATCGCATGGTGAGCGCGACGGACGAATTCACGCTCTTCGACCTTCGAGTGGAAGTTGTCGCCGGAGACGGGCCCATGGTCTGCAATCACGAAGTCGGTGACTACTTCGAGGTCTCGGGCGAAAACCTGAAAATACCGGACGGTCGGACCTTTCCGATCTACCCGCTCGCGGCGCTTCTTCCGCTGCTCCCGGCGAAGCAACGTGCGACCGCACCTGCGGACTGGATGACCACCGACATGGAAGTCGCCTGTCCCGATCCGTTGTGTGGTGCTCGTTTCCGAATCACCCGCACCGGTACGACGACCTTCCGTCATTCCGAGGTGACCCGCGTCCCACTCGGTGACGAGTGAGCGATCGCTTCGAACTGTCGTCCGGTTACACGATTTCCAGGTTGGTCCACGGGGGATGGCAGTTTTCCGCCGGGCATCGACTGTCGGACGAAACGCTCGACGATGCCGTCGACGTGCTCATGGATTCCGCGGAAATCGGGATCACCACCTTCGACTGCGCGGATATCTACACGGGCGTCGAGGAGCTGTACGGACGATTCCTCCGGAAGTGGCGGACTACATCTGCCGCGGTTCCGCTCCAGCTGCACACGAAGTTCGTTCCGGACTACGCGGCGCTCGAGCGCATCGACAAGCGCTACGTGGAGACGATCATCGATCGATCTCTGAGCCGGCTCGGAGTCGAGCGCCTCGATCTGGTCCAGTACTATTGGTGGCGCGACGATGTGCCAGGCTTGGAGCAGACCGCAGTCTGGCTCGCGGAATTGCAGACGGCTGGGAAGATTCGGCACCTCGCTGCCACGAACCTGGACGTACGGCGCCTGGAGCGGATCGAAGCCGCCGGAGTCACGCTCGTCAGTAACCAGGTGCAGTACTCGCTTCTCGATCGTCGGCCCGAGGGTCGACTACTCGAACATTGTCGTTCGAGTGGCATGAAGATCCTCGGCTTCGGCTCTCTTGCGGGAGGCTTCCTGACGGATCGGTGGCCCGGTGTGGCCGATCCGCGGGAACAGGCCAGTCGCTCGATGGTGAAGTACCGACTCATCATCGACGAGTTCGGCGGTTGGACCGCGTACCAGGCCCTTCTGGCGACCCTCGCGGAAATCGCCCGAGAACATGATGTGGCCCTGTCTTCGGTGGCGATCCGCTTCGTGTTGGACCAACCGGAAGTCGCCGCAGTGATCACCGGGGGGACTCGCGTCGGGCAGATGCGGAGCAACGCCGACGTCTTCCGCTTTTCCCTGACAGCCGCAGACCACGAGCGCATCCGTGCGCACCTGCTTGCGGCACCGGGTCCGAAGGGTGACGTATTCGGTCTCGAGCGGGACCGTGAGGGACCACATGGGAAGATCATGAAGTACGACCTCAATCGCTGATGACACACGATCACACACACGACCACTCCCATGAGCTCCGCGACATGCGGACCGCGGACGAGTTGATTCCGGTCGTGAGCTTCCTTTCGGGCAGCCGACGGGGGGACACGCTCCGTCTGGGTGGCGATCGGCTGACCATCGGGTCTGGCCCCGACAGCGACATTCGACTGCCTGACGACACGGAGCCGCTTCCGCTCCCGCACCACGCGACGCTTCTACGCCGGGGCCGCTCCTTCGAGATCATGGCGGCACCGGGAGCTGGCGTGTGGGTCAACGGCGAGCAGGTCGGGCGCCTCGTCCTCGCTTCCGGAGATGTACTCGAGATCGGTCGCGACGGGTCGGTGATGCGATTCCGGTTGTATTCGAGTGACAGTGAGCCGTACAAGACCCTGCCGGAGATCTTCGCCGACTGCGCTGAATGTGCCCGGGCAGAGCGGGGCGCACTGCGGAAGGCCGGGACGTTGGCCAAGTTCGTACCTCGTGAGTTGGCGACCAGGACCACGCGCCGATTCCGCATCATGACGGTGGCCGCGATCGTGCTGGTTGCCACGACCACCGCCATGACGGCCCGACGGAATCTGGTCCTGGAACGGAGGCTGTTGGCCGAAATCGAGCGAGTCGATGGTGTCTCGACCCTCGTGGAACAGGCGATGGCGCCGGTGGTTACCGACGCCGATCTGGGTCGCATCCTCTCCGGTCTTCAGGCGACGACCGATCGGGTCGACGCGCTCGAGGCGATGAGTACGGCAAGCGCCCGCGTGATCGCGTCAGCGGCCGACGCGGTCGTCTTGCTCCAGGGGAGCTATCAGTTCTTCGAGCCCGAGAGCGGCAGACCTCTGCGCATGATGATCGGTTCGGACGGACAGCCGATTCGGAACCCGTTCGGCCACCCGGCCTTGAGCCTGGACGGCGACGGGCCTCCTCTCGAGGTCTTTCTGACGGGTACAGGATTCGTCGCGACACCGGAGGGACTTGTACTCACGAACCGACACGTGGCCATTCCATGGGAGTTCGACGACGCCGCATCAGGCATCATCCGGTCGGGCTTCGAGCCTCGGTGGCGTCGCTTTCAGGCGTTCCTGCCCGGCGCTCCCGAAGCGCATCCTGTGGATCTCGTGATCGCGTCGGACGAGGCGGACCTGGCCGTCGTGCAGATGCTCGACGTGGTCGGAGAGGTCCGCCACGTGGACCTCGCGACGGAAGTCCCTGCCGCCGGCGATGCGGTACTCGTCATGGGCTATCCGCTCGGGTTGCGGGCGCTCATGGCTCGTAGTGATGCCGGATTCATCAGTGGGCTCCAACGGGACGGGATCTCCGACTTCTTCGACCAGGCCGAGCGGATGGCACAAGCTGGTTTCATCCAACCTCTTGCTACCCGTGGCATCGTAGGCCAGGTGACCGGAGCGAGTGTCGTATACGATGCGGAGACGACTTCGGGAGGAAGTGGCGGACCCGTCTTGAACCTCGACGGTTCGGTGGTCGCGGTGAACACGGCGATTCTTCCAGAATTCGGAGGGTCGAATCTGGGCGTGCCCGCTGCGGCTGCGTTGGCTCTGATTCGACGAGCCCGCGGCGACTGACGAGTCGCTAGCGTGTCACCAGGCGCCGATATGCTCCGGGGGTAGCCCGGTTGCCTCCTTGAAACGCCACGTAAAGTGTGCCTGATCACTGAAGCCAGTGGCGAGTGCGATCTTCGAGATGGATTCATTCGGGTCGCCGAGGGCGCCGCATGCGTCTTCGGCGAAGGCCTCTTCGTGCGGCTCGTGCTCGGGATAGAACACGAGGGAGGTGGGGATGCAGTCTCGCGAGCCGCGCTTCAGATCTTCCTTAAAGAAAGGATGCTCGTGGGCGTGCTCCGGGAGATGGTGCCCCGGGACGTACTCCGTCTCCGCCATTGTGAGCCCGGCGTGCCGGTAGGTCTCCCGTCGGGTCCCGTGGAACTCGCCCGTCCGCATCGTCCTGCGCATCGGCACTCCATGAGTCGGGACCCGGGCGGCGGCTTCCCCATCGTCATCCACCCCACGAACGCGCCCCAGCGCGCCACCGAAGCCACCGCCCTAAGCCCCGCGTCCAGTAGACTATGCAGGGCCCGTGCCAGGAGATGTCGGATCGCATAAGGCTCTGTACGTGAGCGCTTTATGGTCGTCGGCGACACAGCCTGCTCCACCGTCGAGCGATGGCCCCTGTGCGATTCCGGGACCTGCATGTGCGTGAGTGGGACGTCTTCCCACGCTCGCGTCGGGGCGGCAGATTGCCCGGGTGACTGACTCTGGCGTGATCTCCCTGCCTCTCCCCGATGATGCTGCTCGCGGGCGGATCGTCGAGGAACTCGACACCAATCTCCTCGTCGAGGCTGGTGCCGGTTCCGGCAAGACGACGGCCCTGGTGGCGCGCATGGTGGCGCTCATCACCTCCGGGAGTGCAACGGTCGATCAGATCGCGGCGGTCACCTTCACCCGGAAAGCGGCCGGGGAGTTGCGCGAGCGCTTCCAGACGCAGATCGAGGCGACGATTCGCTCGGAACGCAGCGCGGAGATTCCGGACACATCAGCTCTCGACCGTCTCGTCGATGCGCTCGACGACATCGATCGAGCCTTCATCGGCACGATCCACTCGTTTTGTGGTCGACTTCTCCGGGAGCGCCCCCTCGAGATTGGGCTCGACCCTGGATTCGAGGAACTCCCGGTCGAGGAACGGGGAATCCTGAGGGCCCGATTCTGGGAGTCGTACCTCGAGAGGCTCGCACGGGACAGCGATCCAGTGCTCGAGAAGTTGGCGCGCTCGGGTCTGCGACCCGGGGAGCTTTCGGCGCTGTTCGACCACCTCGTCGAGAATCCGGACGTGGACTTTCCGGCGGAGCTCATCGAGCCGCCGTCGATGTCCGAGGTCGGATCGATTCGGGCGGACCTCGAATCGATCGTGGAGAACGGGTGGGAGCTGATGGACGACGTTCCGTCCGCCGGACACGAGTGGGACCCGCTGCAGAAGAAGATCCGTCAGCTGCATTTCGAGCGCGACATCACCGGATGGGCCGAGCCCGCCGACCTCTTCGGGGCGATTGCGCAGCTCTGCAAGCCGGGACCGCGGGGTCACGACGTCACCTTGAAGCGCTGGCGGGCCAAGGATCTCGCCAAGGCACTGAAGGAGCGGGTGAACGCCTTCGGCGTGGGGGACACGCCCGCCAACCAGCTCGTGAGCCGATGGTACGCGCACCGGTATGCGCTCGCGATTCGACTCGGACGGCAGGCGGTTGCCGAGTTCGCCGAACATCGCCTGCGGCTGGGCAAGCTCGACTTTCAAGACTTGCTGACCCTGGCCGCTCGTTTGCTGCGTAGTGATCCGGGTGTAAGGCGGCAGCTCGGGGAACGGTATCGGCGTGTGCTGGTCGACGAGTTTCAAGACACGGATCCGCTTCAGGCGGAGATCATGCTGTTGCTCTCGTCTCCGCCCAAGGAGGTTGCTGCGGGCGAAGACGGAGAGGACGTCGCCGAGGAGGAGGCCGACCCGGATTGGCGCGAGGCCGTGCCGAGACCCGGGGCACTATTCGTCGTCGGAGATCCCAAGCAGAGCATCTATCGCTTCAGGAGAGCCGACATTCAGCTCTATGGCTTCGTCAAGGAACGCTTCGCGGAATTCGGCGATGTCGTGTCGCTTTCGGCGAACTTCCGATCGCGTCCGGCGATCGGGGATCTCGTCAACGACGTGTTTTCGGGGGAGGGCTTCTTCCCGGACGAGGCTACGCCCGAGCAGGCCGCTTTCGAGCGACTGGACACACGCCCACCCTCGGAGCCAGTACCGAAAGAGGGTGTGTTCGCCTACGCCATCGCGCCCGAGCGCGCCAACAAGCAGAGCGCCGCAGAAGACGATTCCGCCAGGATCGCGACGTGGATCCGAGAGCGTGTGGATGCAGGCGAACGTGCCGCGAGTGACTTCCTCATTCTCACGAGGGGCCGCGGCCGCCTCTCTGTATATGCCCGAGCCCTCGAAGCCCACAGTCTCCCCGTTCAGGTAACCGGCGCGGGGGTCGGCGTCGAGAACGAGATCCATGAACTCAAGGTCCTCCTGGAGTGCATGATCGACCCCACCAATCCCGTGAAGGTCGTCTCGGTGCTCGTGGGGCTCTTCTTCGGCATCGACTACGAACGTCTCGTCGCCCATCGACTCGAGGGGGGAGCACTCGATGCCATGCGGCCCGGCGATCGCGGGCATCCGGAGGTGAGGGGCGCGCTCGAGGCTCTTCAGCGATGGTGGCGCGCTTCTGCGTCCGATCCCGCCGACGTCTTCATCTCGCGTTTGGCGAGTGAGTTGGGCCTTCTTCCCTACGCGGCTTCCGGCGACCTCGGGAGCCTGAGAGCGGGGGCGCTCCTGTATGGCCTTGATGCCGTGCGCGCTGCGACGCTCGCGGGTGACGCTTCCCTCCCGGGTGCCCTGGCCGCGCTCGAATCGGCTCTGGATCTGAAGGAGGCCGAGGCACCGTTGGAGCCTGGCCGCGTTGATGCGGTGCGACTCATGAATCTCCATCAGGCAAAGGGCCTGGAAGGCACAGTGGTGATTCTCGCTGATCCGACCGAGCCGCCCGATCGCCGACCGGAATTGCACCTGACGCGTTCGGCATCCGGAGTTGCCGAGGGCTTCCTGCGCGTGACGCCGGCCACGTCGGGGTGGCGGGCGAAGGATGTGGCGCGGCCCATGGGTTGGCAGGACAAGGAGAACGCGGAGAAGCGGTTCGTCGATGCGGAGGAGGTCCGGCTCCTCTACGTCGCGGCCACCCGCGCACGAGAGGAACTCGTCGTGGCTCGATGGCCGGGCCGAAAGAAGCCCTCCGCATGGAGTGCCTTCGAAGCGTGGATCGATGACAACGCCGAGGTGCTCGAGCTCGAGCCGAAGGAACCGGCCGAGCGCGAAGAGATCGAGATCACGTCGGACGAGGTCAGGGAGGCCGTCACCCAGGCTAGAGAGGCAGTCACCGCCAGGCGCACGCCTACCTTCAGGCATACATCCGTCACGGCCCTCGCCAAGGAGGACGCGGGTCCGGCAAGAGATGCTGACGCTCCGCCTCAGGCCGGTGAAGATCGAGTCGCCTACCGGGGTCTTTCCTGGGGGAACGCGGTGCACGGTGCACTGGCAGCGGCCGCGCGAGACGCCGGAGATGAGGCGCTTCGGGCCTCGTGCCGGGACGTGCTCGTCCGATTCGAACGTCCGCTCGACGATCACGGTGAACCGCTGGAGCTTGCCGAACTGATCGACCTGGTCGGGGTCGTGCTCGGCTCGGACCTCTGGACCAGAGCCCAAGCTTCTGGGCACTCCCTGTCCGAGATCGCGTTTGCTGCTCCAGAGGTATCGCGAGTCTCGAAAGACCGACCGACGGAGCCCGATCCTCCAGGAAAGGGAGGCCCGGGCAAGCGACAGCTCGACCTGTTCGGGCATGCCGGACCGGGTATTGCGACGGACTCTGATGCCGGGTCGGGGCCCCACGAGCCCCCTGATGACATCGAAGGCGAGGTCGACGAGCCGCGGACGGTGCTGGAGGGGGTCATCGATCTGGCTTTTCAGGAAGCAGACGGGTGGGTGATCGCCGACTACAAGACCGATATCGGGACCGACCCGCAGTTTGCGAACCGTGTGCATGCCTACCGACGCCAGGTCGACCTCTATGCGGATGCCTGGGAGAGGCTGACGGGCGAACCGGTGAAGGAGCGCGTACTATTCTTCACGAGCCAGAATCGGGTCGAACGCTGGTAGAGCAGGGCCACGAGGAGGAATCTTGGTTTCAGGAACGACCACTTCGGAATCATCCCCCTCGCGGGACTCGGAGCCGTCCCTCCGGTGGCCGCCCCCAGGACTGGAACGGACTCAGGGTGACCTGCGCCTCATCGCTTCCCGCGCCGCGTTAGCAGGGGGGATGCTGGTATTCCCCCTCCTGTTCGTTGCGACTCAGGAACAGGACTTTGCGACGTTCGGGCCGTTCGCTGACGCGTGGTGGGTGACCATCGCTCTCGCGACAGTCGGCCTCACGTTCGCGCTCGACGCGCTCATCCGCGTCGCGCGGACCATGAGGCGGGCGTCACATGCACTAGATCGCGGATATAATGCGATCACGATCGTGCGTGTATTGGCGGACTCGTCGCGCGACATGGGTTTTCTTCTCACGGGCGCTCGGCACTTCTCGGTCATGGATGACCAGGAGCGAGAGGCGGTCGCGGCGATCAGGGTCACCGCGATCATCCTTCTCACCGTTGGCGGTCTCTGGCTGATCATCTCGCTCTGCGTCGGGTTCTTCCTGGCCGCGCGCGGGCTTCTTCAGGCCGGTGGCCTCCAGGTATTCACGGTGCTCCCGGCTTTCGTCGCCTACGCCTGCGGCACCGTTGCGACCCTGGTACACGAGGGTCGCGTCCGACGGGCCCGTTCAGTCTGGCACAACCAGCCCTGGGCAGACGATCTGGCTGCCGAGGAAGTCGGGAAGTGGAAGTCGGCGAGCGGAGGTGAGGACGACATCGGCGCGGAAGACCAGGGCCGAGGTAAGCTGCTCGGGCGTGCCGCGATCCTCGTCGGGGTCGTGGCGGTCCTCGTCTTCCTTCCGGTCATGACGCTGGTTCCGGCCACCGCCGTGGGTCCGATCATCACGGCTATCTCGATGCCCTCCATAGACAGTTACAGGCCACGAGCGGCAGAGTCTGAGGCTCTCCGGAGCTACGTCGTGGCAGGTGACCCGAGTATTACTGCGGCAGAAGCGGGTCAGCTGTTGCACGATCTCACGTTCGTGGGAGTGACGGACGACCCCTCTCCGGAAGAGCGTCCCCCATCACAACGATTCGCCCAGCCCTGGTTCCCTGATGGAGAGGTAGAGACGAATCCGATGGGACTGCCCTCTTACGTGTGGGGCGACTCTCTCATCGAACGCGTCGCCGAGGGCGTGTCCGCGGACCAGCGGGCCTACCTCGAGGGGTTCGGGACCAATCCTGCGACGGCGACCTTCGCGAGACTCGCTCGTGCCACGGTCCTGGACGTGGGTAGTGCACGCTGGGAAAGCCCACTGCCACAGGGCATGACGGTGTCCACCTTCCCGATCCCGCGGTTCGGACCACTTCGCGAAGCTGCGAGCGCGAGGGTTGGGATGGCTGCGCGCGCGATGTTGGAGGGAGACGACGAAGGGGCTGAACGAATGCTGTCGGAGGTCATCTCGGTGGGTTTCCTGCTTGCTGATCAGGGGCCTATGCTCATCGATGTGTACATCGGCCACGCGATCATCCGGGTCGGGGGCGCCGCGCTCGAAGACCTGTACCACACGACCGGCCAGACGGATGCCGCGGCGGAATTCTCGAGGCTGAACCAGGTGGCCGAAGGGACGGCCCGGTTCATACGGGTCGACCATTCGATGGGAATCGAGGCGTGGGTGAATTCGCTTCCGCCGATGGTGCTCGACACTACCGTGGCGCCAGGGCTGCGATGGGAATATTTCGCGGCGATCACGACCGTTGCTCCCTGCCTGAACCTCGGACGAATGGTGTTCGGCGCGGACGAGGGCTATGAGACGTTCATCGAACAGGCGAGGGAGAGTCTCGTGCGGTATCCCTCCGATGAGGCGCTGTTCGACGTCGCCAAGTACGGGTGGATGGGAGCTTCCGAGGCCGCGAATCCGACACTGTTCGGACGGATCGCGTCAGTCTACATGAGTCAGGAGGAGAACTCGTGCGGCACACTCGTACGCCATATGGGTGCCGGCGAGATGCTCATGTTCTAGCGCTAGAAGCGGTCCATGCGCCCTGCGTCCGTGATGCGCAGAACGAGTGGGCGTCCCCGATGATCGGAGGGGTCGATGCCTTCGATGATGCCGGTGACCCGGGCGCCGTTCGCGAGGATCGTCACGTGCACGTCGACCGGTTGACCGCCCGGAAGGCCGAAGTGGACCGGGAGGTCTGACTGAGCGTCATAGCCTGATCCGGTGTCCACGAGACGGGTGCCGAGCAACTGATCTGAGCCGGCCGCGTACAGCCGCACCTCGGCACCGGGCCGAGTCGCGTGTCCGAACTCGTCCAGCACCCGCACCTGTAGGGATTGCCATGCGTATTCCGGGCGGAGCAGGTTCTGCATGAGATGGTGCATACCATCGTCCGCAGCGCCGGCGAGAGACAGGTCGAGGTCCCCATCCATATCGAAGTCTACCCACGTCGCGCCGTGACTCGAATTGAGTTCGAGCAGTTCATTGGGAGTCACGTCGAGAAAGACGCTGCCGCCCTCGCGACGCATGAGCCAGTCGCGGTAGTGAACGCCACCCCCTACCGTTCCGTTGACATACAGATCTGGGCGGCCGTCGTGATCGAAGTCTCCCCAGGCGCAGGTGTCGTACCGGGACTCGTTCGCCACTCCGACCTCCGCGGCGACGTTGCGGAAGCGCCCGTCGCCGGCGGCTTCCAAGAGGCCGTTCGGTCCGTAGTTGGCGAAGAAGAGATCGAAGTCACCGTCTGAATCGAAATCGACCACGCACGGGCGTACGGAACCCTGAGCGTCATCGCCGAGCGCCCTCCCCCCTCGACGGATCTCCTCGGGTTCGGCGTCGGTAGTGAACCCATCACCGGTCTGCCGATAGTATCCATTCGCATCGCCGTTCATGTTGGCGACCACGACGTCCAGCCGACCGCCTCCGTCGTCGAACCATACCGCTCCCACCGTCCTGCGTGCGTCGTCGATGCCGACCGCTTCGCCCACGTCCAAGAAGCCTTCGGTCCCCCGATTCTCGAAGAGATGATTGCCTCGATCACGCATCGCGAGGAAGAGATCCAGATCTCCATCTTCGTCATAGTCGATCCATGAGGCCTGTCTCGTCGTACCCGAGTCCAGGAGCAGCCCGACGTCACCGGCGACCTCTGTGAATCCGTTCTGGCCGCCGTTTCGATAGAGCGCGGTCACGGGCGCCTCTCCGGCGAACCCCAGCAGAAGGTCCGGGTCACCGTCGGCGTCGAAATCTCCCCACGCGGACGTCCGTACCGAGCGTTCCGTCACGAGGCCCACCTCGGCGGCAACCTCGACGAATCCGTTCACGAGGTCATTGCGGTAGAGACGACTGGCGGTGCCGTTGAATCCGACGAAGCGATCGGGGTCGCCGTCTCCATCGAAGTCGGCCCATGCGTCCGTGAGCGCCCCTCCGTCCGAGAACAACTCAGACTGGAAGGCGGCGAAACGTACGGGCTCCGGGTCGCGCTGCTCTGCGCAGCCAGCCAGACCGAGGAGTAGCGGAATGAGTGCCGGGGATACGGAGGGGGCTGGGATCTTCATGTCGTGTACCTGTCCAGAGTTCTTCCGAGAGCATCGAGGCCGGCCTCGAGGACGTTGATTTCGCCTGCGACCGCGACCCGGATGTGTGCGGGTGCGCCGAACAGGCTACCGGGCGTGACCCCGACATCGAATTCGCTCGCGGCCATCTCTACGAGGGGGCCCGCATCGTCGACGCCGCGGAGACGCGGGAAGCCGACAGCGCCTCCGGGCGGCTCGACCCAATCGAGTTCATCCCGCGAGGCCACGAAGTCACGGAATACCTTCGCGCCTGGACCGAGGACCCCCTTGGCCCGTTCGAGCAGGAGGTCGAGATGTCGGAAGGCGAGCACACCCAGAGTTTCCGACGGGATCGATCCCACCGCGTCGACGACGTCGCGGGCTCGAAGTGCGCGCTCGACGACCTCCGGTTCTGCGAGGATCCACCCCACACGCAGCCCTGCCAGGCCGTAGGACTTCGTCAGGCTGTTCGTGGAGACGAAGACATCATCGCGGGTCGCGGCAGGGGAGCGGTCGACTCCCTCCAGCGCGTCGAGATAGACCTCATCCACGATCACCTTCGCACCGACCGATTTTGCGAGATCACCCACCGCCGCGAGTGCCTCGGGCGTCGCATAGGCTCCCGAGGGATTGTGGAGGTTGGTCACGACGATCGCTCGCGTCCCGGGCGTGAGTGAGGCCTCAACGTGAGACGGGTCGAGCGCGAACCGTTCCTCCCACCCCCTGCTGAAGGTGTTCACCTTCGCCCCGAGGAAGCGGGCGGCACCGGCGTGCGGATCGTAGCCTGGCCACTCCACCAGAACCTCGTCTCCCGGTCGAAGGAGGGAAGCGAGGGCCATGAAATTGGCGCCCGAGGCTCCTGGCGCTGTAGCGACCCGATCCACGGACACGCCGTACCTGTCGGCGATCGCTTCCACGAGGGGGGGCCACCCATCGTCGTTTCGGCCGTAGAGATCCATGGCTTCGCGGGCGCCAGGTAGCTCCTCCAATGAGCAGGGGAGAAGATTCGATCCCGTGAGGTCGAAGGTGCACTTGGCGTGGTGCTTCGCCCACGTCATGTAGGGTGCCCAACTCTCGGGCCAGCGTGGCTCAACCATCGGTGCCCCCCGAGCGACGTGCCCAGAAGAAGTAAGCCGGGACTCCGGCCGCCAGCAGCGCGAAGCCGATTCCCGATCGGATCGGATTGGTCCAGAGCACGCTGCCGACGATTACGACCGCCACGACGACGAACAGGGCGGGCACGAATGGATAGAGCGGGGCTGTGAAGACGCCGCGGTCCCTGGCTTCGAGCGGGAACCTCTTTCGAAAGATGAACAGGCTCGCTCCCGCCATTCCGAAGAAGATCCAGTCCGCGGACACCACGTAGTCGACGAGCTGGGCGTATGTGCCCGTCAAGACCAGAACGCACGCCCAGACGGTCTGAATGACGATCGCGACCGATGGCGTGTCGTACTTTGGGTGAAGGCGAGCAACCCGCTCGGGAAAGAGCCCGTCCCGGGCCATCGCATAATACACGCGTGTAGGGGCGAGCATCGTCAGGTTGAGGAACCCGAAGGTCGAAATCGCGATGCCGAGCGTGATCAGGAAGTCGCCGGTGTCCCCGAAAAGCGCGCCGGCTGCGTCGGACGCGGGGGTCAGCGTGTTGGCCAGGCCCGCGTGTCCGAGTGTGCGCAGATAGACGAAGTTGACCAGTCCATAGACCAACACCACCAGCGCCGTTCCCGTGAGAAGGCTCACCGGCAGGTCCCTGGCCGGGTCCTTCATTTCCTCGGCTACGTAGTTGGCGTTCTGCCATCCTCCGTAGGAGAACATCACCGGGATGAGCGCGGCACCGAACGCGAAGAGCAACATGGATGGGGTGCCACCTTCCGCCGCTTCGAGGGTGCCTGGCTGGACCGATGCGGCACTCGCCGTGCCATCGGGAAGCGGCAGGAAGAGCCCGGCCAGGATCAGGGCCGCGAGCGGAATCAACTTCAGGATCACAAACGTGTTGAGGACGCGACTTCCGGGCTTGACCCCGACGTAGTTCACGGCCGCCACGACCACGATCGCGAGCACCGTCAGGGCCTGGGCGTTCACGTCGGACCGACCCACGAGGCGGAGCGTGTACTCCGCGAAGGTGATCCCCACGGCTGCGATGGCGCCGCCCTCGATCATGAGGAGGAGGCCCCAGCCGTAGAGGAATCCCGCCATCGGGTGGTATGCGTCGCGAAGGTATGCGTAGTGACCGCCAGCCTTCGGGAACAACGTCCCCAATTCGGCGAAGGTCAAAGCCCCGCAGAGCGCGATGACGCCCCCCGCCAGCCAGGCACCGAGCACGAGCGCGGGGGTGTCCAGCCGTTGAGCGACGATGTAGGGGTTGATGAAGATGCCGGCCCCAATGATGCCCCCGACCACCACCATCGCGGTATCGAATCGGCCCAGCTCTTTTCGAAATGACACGCGTCACCCTCATGACGGAACCCGCCGGCTCACCTCGGCCTCGTGCGGCTCAGCGAGGGTAGACGCGTGGGCGTGACTTGGCCAGTGAGGGCCGCGAATACAGATTCTCGCTGCGCGGCCCTCCACCCGAGCCCCCACCTGAATGGACATCTTCGACGTCATCTCCTCACGCCGATCCATCAAGAAGTACACGGACCGTGAGATCTCGAATGAGGCGATCGGGCAGCTGCTCGAGGTCGCCGTTCATGCCCCGAACCACAGGATGACCGAGCCGTGGCGATTCTACGTCATGGGCCCGGAGAGCCGAGCTGGTTTCGGCGCCGTGCTAGGGGCGCGAAAAGCGAAGAGAGTCGACGAGACGGCTGCTGCGGAGCAGGTGATACGCAAGGTCGAAGACGCCCACCGGAGCCTTCCCGCGATGCTCGCGGTGAGTATGACGGTGGACGACAACCCGGAGATTCGGGAGGAGGACTACGCGTCCACGTTCATGGCCATACAGAACCTCTGTCTCGCGGCATGTGCGATGGGGCTCGGGACGCACGTGAAGAGCGGTGCGGTGATGGACGATCCGTCTGCGAGGGACGCGGTCGGGGTGGCGGCGGACGAACGCATCGTTGCGACCATCAGCCTGGGTGAGCCGGCGGAGACGCCGACACCCAAGGGGCGTCGAACCGCCTCCGAATTCACGACGTGGACGCCCTGACTTCTTCGGGATAGGACTTGGTCAGGGAAAGGGAGCACGGCGTTCCGCGTACGCTTCGAATAGCGGTAGCTTGTACACAGCAGTCCAGCAGGCGGTTTCAGTCCTCCAGATTTTGAAGCGGGAGCAGGTCATGATCAAAAGGTCGTTCGTCTTGTTGGCACTCGTCGCGCTCAGCGCGGTGCCGGTTCGTGCGCAGGGGCTGGAGTTCTCGGGCGGAGTGAACGTCAGCACTCTGAGCGGTGATGGGATCACAGAAGCGGCCCGGAACCTGGGAATGAACATCGCGGTCGGTATCGTAATCCCCGTCGGCCCGATCGGAGTGAATCTGGGCGGCGCCTTTTCTCAGAAGGGTGCTGAAGGGGCATTCGGCAATGTGACAGAGACGGTCGATCTGTCGTACATCGAGTTACCGTTCCACGCTCGTCTTCCCTTGATCGGTGCCGGACCCCTCCGGCTCAATGTGGTCCTCGGCCCGACATTGGGCATCAATACGGGTTGCGAGATCAGTAGCGATATCGAGGCTGCGAGAGACTGCGGTGACCTCGGCGGCATCGCCGTTCGGAAGCTCGAATGGTCGGGTACGGGTGGCTTGGGGCTCAGCTTCCGAGTGGGTGGCCTCGCCTATGCGGGCGTCGACCTGAAGTACACGATCGGTCTTACCGACGTTGAGGACACCGCACTGTTCGACACGTACAAGAACCGTGCGTTCACCCTGCAGGGCCACTTCGGATTCGACGTGTTCTAGCGGATGGAACACCCGAGGGGTGTTGGGCTTTCACTTCTTGTCCTACATTGGATCGATCCCAAGACCGGCCTCTGTTCCGTACGCACGGGATTCACCCCCTAGAGTTGGTTCGCGAGCAGGCCCGACAAGGACCCGGCACCAGGCACGCCTATGCCCAGAGCGCGAGCGACGAGGGAACCGGTCGAGGGCACGGTCGTACCACTTGAAGTCCGCGATTCCTCGACTGACATCAGATGAACCGAACCCGAGCGCAGCTCGGTCTGGCAGCACTCCTGCTGTGCCTCCCGATTCCCGGAGTGGCCCAGACGGTCGTCGTTCGCGTACTGGACGCCGAGTCGTCCATGCCCGTGTTCGGCGCGTTGACGTACCTCGTCGATGCGTCCGGACAGACCGCCATGAACGCGCTCTCCGATGAACGGGGCCGGGCGCTGTTCCTCGGGATAACGGGGGGGACGTATCGGGTGCGGGTGGAGATGATCGGAATGGCCACGGCGGAGACCGAGCTATTCGAGATTGTCGCGGGGACGACGATCTCCCAGGACATCCGTCTGGATCCGAGCGCGATCGAACTCGAAGGCCTCGAGGTCGAGCTCGAATCCGGTCGATGTGAGATACGAGGTGGAGGCGAAGGGCTTCTCGTGGCCGAGGTATGGGATGAGGCGCGAAAGGCCCTGTCCGCCGCGGCGTTCACCGATCAGCTCGGTACGTATCGATACGAGACGATGACCTTCGAGCGACACATCGATCGGGATACGAAAGTGATCCTCCGCGAGGAACAGAGCCGACGGGAGGGATACATGACGACTCCCTTTGAGAGTCGGCCCGCGGAAGAGCTCCAATCCGACGGCTTCGTGCGCTTGAATGGTGCGGACAACCTCTACTTCGCGCCGGACGCGAGCGTCCTGCTCTCGGACCCGTTTCTCGACACACACTGTTTCCGTCTTGTCGAACAGAGTGAGGAGGAGGAGGCTCGCGCGGAGCTTGAGGGGTTGTTGGGCCTTGGCTTCGAGCCGACCGGTGAGGAGACCGGCATCGTCGACATCGAGGGTACCATCTGGGTCGACCGGGAAACCGCCGAGCTTCGCTGGCTCGAGTACCGATACAAGTATTTGCCCGACGAGCTCTCCTACCCCGAGGTGGGCGGTCGCGTGGACTTTCGGCGAATGCCCGATGGAACTTGGATCGTTCCGGAGTGGTGGATCCAGATGCCGGTGCTTGCCTTGAGGACCGACCTGGCGGGCCGGTTCATCAGACGAATCGAGAGGTTTCATCAGACGGGTGGGATCGTTCTGGAGGTCCGCGAGGCCGGTGGGCGAAGCCTCGGCCAGCGCACGCAGACCGGGGGTGTCGAGGGGATGGTCATCGACAGCGTTGGTGTGCCTGTGCGCGGCGTACGGGTAGGGGTCGCGGGCTCGAACCAGGAGGTCTATACGAACGCCGAGGGACGGTTCAGCATTACGGGCCTGACCGAGGGGCGATACCAGATCCGCTTCATCGATCCTGGCCTCGAGGCGTACGGCTTCGTGCCGGAGCCAGTCACCCGTGACGTGATCAGGGGCGAGCTCGGGTACTTCGACTTCCACCTTCCTTCGATCGGGGACGTCCTGTTCGAAGCGTGTCGGGACGAAGCGGTCCCCGACGCTTCGGTCGTGCTCGCCGGAATGGTGAAGGACGAGCGTGGTCGGGCGATCCCGAACGCCAGGGTCCACTTGCGTTGGTCGCGCTTCGATGTGGCATCGGCGAGACCCACGGTGGACAACACGGACATCGAGGCCACTGCCGACGACGCTGGATTCTATCGGTTCTGCGGCGTGCCGAGCGGCAGGCTCCTGACCGTGCGCGCATTGGTTGGGGACAACGAGTCCGAGCCGGTTGAAGTCAGGATTACACAGGCCGACGCCGCCAAACTGGCCGTTCTCGAAGTCCGTTCGTCGGGTCGCTGACGAACGTCCCCAACGGGGTAGTCTGGCGGGGTAGGAATCAGCGCTCGTAGCTTGCTTTTCCCCCACGATCGAGTGGCCGGGACCCTACGTACTTCACCCCGTCGCACAATGAGCAACCATCCCAAGACGTCGCGCCTTTTGGCGCTCTTCCTCGTTGTCGGCGCGTCGGCCGCTACCCGGATCAACCCGCTTGCGGCTCAAGCCGATCGCATGTCCGCGACGGAGCGGCTCGCTGCGTTCGATACACACGAGGCCATGGTCGAGCGTTCCCTCTTCGGGACTCTGCCGTGGCAGCACCTCGGACCGACCAACATCAGCGGGCGCGTCACGGACATCGCCGTCGCTGAGCCACGCGGCGAGACGTACACGATGTACGTCGGTGGGGCAGGTGGTGGGGTCTGGAAGACCGTGAACGAGGGGGTGACGTGGACGCCGGTCTTCGACCGGGAGATCACGGCTTCGATCGGCGACATCGCAATCGCACCCTCCGATCACGACCAGGTCTGGGTGGGCACCGGTGAGGCGAACATCTTCCGCAGTTCCCACGCCGGGGCCGGCATCTACAAGTCGACGGACGCCGGTGAGACGTGGACACACATGGGGCTGACCGAGACGCAGACGATCGCCCGGATCGTGGTGCACCCGACCGATCCCGACATCGTCTGGGTGGCCGCGAGTGGACACGAGTACCGCGACAATCCGGACCGGGGCCTGTACAAGACCACGGATGGCGGCAGGAGCTGGGACAAGGTCCTCTATGTCAGCGAAATGACCGGTGCGATCGATCTCGTGATCCACCCGACCGACCCGAATACGCTGTATGCATCAACCTGGCAGCGCAGGCGGGCCGCCTTCAACGATCCCCGGAATGAACCGGCGTTCACCGGGTCGGACGACTACTTCACGGGGTCGGGTGTCTGGAAGAGTACCGACGGCGGGGAGAGTTGGGATCAGGTGAATTCCGGGCTGCCGGAGGCGCGCTTTCGGGGTCGCATCGGCCTCGATATCGCTCGCTCCCAACCGGAGACCCTCTACGCGTTCGTCGATAACTACGAGATCGCACGCGAAGCACCCGGCGGTGAAACGGATGCGTACGGGCGACCCCGTGGTGGCATCATCCGTGGAGCAACCATCTTCCGGTCCGACAACGGCGGGGATTCGTGGAGGCAGACCAGCGAAAACGGTTCCTATATGGAGGGCCTCGGCGGTACGTACGGGTGGGTCTTCGGGCAGATGAGGGTGGACCCGAACAACCCGGACAAGATCTTCGTGCTCGGTGTGCAGCTCCACGTGTCCGAGAATGCCGGACGGACCTTCGAGCGTTTGTCGGGAATGCACGGCGACCATCACGGGCTCTACATCGATCCGAACAACTCCGACTACATCATCAACAACAACGATGGTGGCGCGTACGTGTCATACGACGGGGGCGAGAACTGGAGGTTCTTCGTCGACATCTCGATCGTGACGTTCTTCAACGTCAACTATGATTTGGGCGACCCGTTCCGCGTGTACGGATCCGTGCAGGATCATGGCTCATACTCGGGGGTGGTCGACCTGTCCAACGGTCGACACGCCATTCCGGCCGTCGATTGGCGCGGTGCGCCCGGCGGTGAGGGCAGTCACCACGCGATCGACCCGCGGGATCCGAACATCGTCTACTCGGCAGGTTTCTATGGATCGATCTCCCGCACGAACATCGAGACCAACGAGAGCCGATCGATCGTACCACTCCCCGATCCGGGAGAGCCTCCGCTTCGAGGGCAGTGGCTGGCTCACTTCATTCTGTCGCCGCATGACCCGAACACGATCTACCACGGAATGAACTACGTGTACCGGTCGACGAATCAGGGAGACGACTGGGAGAGGATCTCACCCGACCTGAGCCACAACGATCCGGATCGACTCGGCGACATCCAGTTCCAGACGATCGTGGCCCTTTCGGAGTCGCCGATCACGCAAGGCTTGCTCTACGCCGGGACGGACGACGGCCGCGTCCACGTAATGAGGAGCCCAATGAGCGACTGGACCGAAATCACGGATGGGATGCATCCGGACCGATTCACTTCGGAGGTGCTGGCGTCGGCGTACGACGAATCGACCGTCTACGTGACGCAGAACGGACGTCGCAATGATGATTTCGCAGCGTACATCTGGCGGTCCGACGACTACGGCTCGAACTGGGAGAGCATCGCCGAGGGCATCCCGTTCGGTCCTGTGAACATCATCCGTGAGGATCCGAAGAACGCGAACCTGCTCTATGTCGGAACCGACGTCGGGGTGTACGTCTCGCTCGACCGTGGGGACAGCTGGCAGCCTCTGGCTGCGGGCCTGCCTACGACCTTCGTGCACGACCTGGTCATTCAGCCGGAAGAGGACATCATGGTCGCGGCCACGCACGGCCACGGCATGTTCGCTTTTGATGTCCGGCAGCTCCAGCAGCTCTCGCCGACCGTGATGGCTGAGTCTGTTCACATGTTCGACGCGGAAGATGGCCTCCTCCCGTCTGGCGGGCGGGGTGGGGGCGCTCAGCAGAGCGCATACGTGCACTACTGGCTGGCCGACGCCATGGATGTGAGCCTCGAGATCCGGGACGCCGCCGGAGAGACCGTGAATGTCCTCGAAGCGAGCGGGGCAGCCGGCCTCAATCAGGTGGAATGGACACTCGAGCGGATGGGCGACGCCTCGGGTGGCCGAGGTGGAGGCTTCTTCCGCCGGAGGAATTTCGTCGCGGACGGTGACTATACCGCGGTGCTGCGCGCCGACGGCGTCGAACACACGGTCCCCATCACCGTTGGCAGGAGATAGGTGGAGGACTGCATCAGTCCTCGGGGTGGGCGAGAATGAGAATGAGACGCTGCCTGAGTCGGGCCGCGGCGGTCACGAGCGCTGTGTTCGTTTTGGCCTCAGGCGCCGCTGCCCAGGTCGGTGGTCGAACGGTTGCGGTCCAGATCGAGACCTCGTCAGGTACGATCAGGGCCGAGATCTACGTCGATCAGGCACCGATCAGCGCCGAGAACTTCCTCGCATACGTGGACGAGGAAGTCTTCGATGCCGGCTCGTTCTTCCGTGCGGTTCGGATGGACAATCAGCCGAACGACTCCGTTCCGATCGAAGTGATTCAGGGGAGTCCGGCTCGGGGCGCGGTCCGCGAACGACTCCGACCTCCCATCCCACTCGAGCGGACCCGCGATACCGGGCTTCGACACTTCGACGGGGCTCTCTCCATGGCCCGAGCGGGTGTCGATAGCGGAGAATCGCACTTTTTCATCACGGTCGGCGAGCAGCCATCTCTCGACTTCGGTGGGAATCGGAACCTCGATGGACAGGGCTTCGCCGTCTTCGGGCGCGTCACCCACGGGATGGAGGTCGTCCGGAGCATTCAGGCCGGTGCGACGGATGGTCAGACGTTGCTCGAGCCGGTCCGGATCGAGCGTATTCGTCGGGCGAACGCTGAGCTCTCCCCCGAATCGGTGGCCAGGATCCAGGAGCATCTCGATTCGTTGATCGAATATTCCGCGATGCCCGGACTGACCTTGGGCGTCTCGCTCGCGGGTGGCGCATCCGTCGGCTTTGCTGCGGGAGTCTCGGATACGGCCCGGAGTCGGGAAATGACCCCGGCAGACCTCATGCTCCAGGGTAGCGTGGGGAAGACCTACTTCGGGGCGGTGGCACTGCAGCTCGTTGCGGAGGGACGGCTGGGTCTCGACGACCGACTTGCCGAGTACCTCGGGGATGAGCCGTGGTACGACCAGCTGCCCAACGGGGCCGATGTCACCATTCGACAGCTGATGAGCCACACGAGTGGCATCGTGCGCTATGAATTCAATCCGGCCTTTCTGGAGGACCTCACTGCGGAGCCGATGCGGACTTTCACGCCGGAGGAGAGGGTCGCGTATCTCTTCGGTATGGAGCCGCCATTTTCGGCCGGGGAAGGGTGGGACTACTCGGACACCAACTTCATTCTCATCGCGATGGTGATTGAAGATCTGACCGGTAGCTCAGCCTACTCCGAGATTCGACGGCGTCTTCTGGATCCGCTGGAGCTCGAAGAGACGGTCCCGTCGGATCAGCCGGCGGTTCCGGGCCTCGCGAACGGATATGCAGGACCGGACAACCCCTTCGGAGCCTTCGACGCCACCATGCGGGATGGCGCGTTGGCGTTCAATCCACAGTTCGAGTGGGGCGGAGGAGGGTTCGCTTCGACCACCAGAGATCTGGCCGAGTGGGTGCGGCATATTCACGAAGGTCACGCGTTCGATGTCTCCCTGTTGGAGGAGTTTCGAACGGGAGTACCTGCGCCACTCGGTCCACAGGGTGAGTACGGCCTCGGCGTGATCATGATGGAGCTCCCTTCCGGCACGGCTTGGGGTCATAGCGGCTTCATGCCGGGGTATCGAACGGAGGCGTATTACTTTCCAGAGTTCGGGTTGGGACTGGCACTGCAGATCAACACGACAGACGGAAACGCTTTGTCGACCTCGCCGCTTCGGATGCTCGACCGGATCGCCGAGCTGGTCGCCGAGGAGCTCGGGCGCTAGCCGCAGCCCATGCCTGCTCTCCGAGTGGTCCCGGGTTTGGATCGCCTGCTCGGTGGTCACGCCGACCACCTGAGGTCGGCGGCGCTGGGCCTCATGGTCCATCCGGCTTCGGTGACGGCCTCACTCGACTTCGGACTCGATCAGCTCGTCCGTGCGGGTTTTCGGATCGAAGCCCTGTTCGGCGCTCAGCACGGTGCACGGGGCGAGAAGCAAGACAACATGATCGAGTCGGCTCACTATTTCGATCCGGGCACCGGATTGCCGGTCCACTCACTGTACAGTGCGGTCCGCAAGCCGACCCCAGAGATGCTCGAGGGGTTGGACGCACTCGTTTTCGACCTCCAGGACGTCGGTGTTCGCGTGTACACCTTCGTCTGGTCGATGGCTTTGGCCATGGAAGCGTGTGCCGAGGCCGGCGTTCGATTCGTCGTACTCGATCGACCGAACCCGATCGGCGGGCGTGTTCGGGCCGGGCCGGTGCTCAGATCCGGCTTCGAGTCGTTCGTGGGTCTGCATCCGACACCCCTTCGGCACGGCCTGACCTGCGGTGAACTGGCTACGTGGCTCAACACGGAACGAGGGATCGGGTGCGATCTCGAGGTCGTCGAATGTGAGGGGTGGCGTCGCTGGATGTCCTGGCGTGACACCGGATTGCCATGGGTCATGCCGAGTCCGAATCTCCCGACACTCGACTCCTGCGATGTCTATCCGGGCATGGTCCTGCTGGAAGGCACGAACCTCTCAGAGGGGCGAGGTACGACCCGGCCCTTTGAGCTTTTCGGGGCTCCGTTCCTGCGGCCCGAGAAACTGACCGAGCTTCTCGAGGCCGAAGCTGGTGCCGGCGTCACATTCCGCCCCTGCCACTTCGAGCCGACCTTTCAGAAGCACCGGGGTGTGGTTTGCGGGGGAGCTCAGCTCCATATCACCGACCGGGACACGTACGACCCGGTCCGGATAGGAGTGGCAGTGCTCCGTGCGTGTCACCAATTGGCGCCCGACGACTTCGCGTGGAGGGAACCCCCATACGAGTACGAGGAGCGGCTGCCTCCCATCGACATACTCTGGGGCCATGATGGTCTGAGGAGCGGGATCGACGGTGGAAAGTCGGTCGACGAACTCCTCGATGGGGTGGAGGAGGAAGTGTCGGAATTCGAGGA
>JBDGVT010000006.1:0-37578 GCA_039585495.1 Gemmatimonadota bacterium
ATGTACGCATCACGACTTCGAACCGCCAGATCGTGCGGAGCGAGTGCGCCGCGCAACCCTTGCCTACTCGGCCGCTGTATTCGATACCATCGAGTGGGCTAGTCCTGCAGTGCGTGCGAGCGACGGTAACGCCGTATATGCTGCGGAGTGTCGCCGATGCCATGGCACACTTGGCCTCGGCGATACGGACTACGCTCGAGAACGAGACCTCGAGGTCCCCTCCCTGGTCGACCCCGAGTGGGACATGGCGGCGGAGGACACGCTGCGTCGTATGATCTCCATTGGTCATGAGAGCGGCATGCCCGTGTTTGGGGATGGAGATCTTGCGCCTCGGGAGGTCGACAGTGTGGTCGGCTATCTTCTGTTCGATCTTCGCCCCGAGGTGCTCGGGGCCAACTGATCGAAGGCTGTCGGGGTTCCTCCCACAAGCCTCCCCGTGGTCCCCCTGACAGCAGCGAAGCGGGCTGGCGCCCACGTTGCAGACTGAGGTGATTTCGCATGCCGCCTCGACGGCTCCTGCCTGCCGCTCGGAGGATGCACATAGATGACGGTTGAGCGGGAGAGATCCGTCGGCTGAAGCTGTTGTGCCCGAGTGGTTGCTTCCTGGCTGCTGGCGGGTGGCATCGCCGGAGGGGGAATCCTGATTGGAGCGCTGGCCCTCGCCGGGATCGGTCCTTCGGGCATGCATCTGCTAATCGCGCCGGCTCTCTTTCTCGTCGGTACCGTGCTGGGACTGGCGCACGGCCTCGCCCTTGCCCTTGTTGGTCGGCCCGGCACCTGCTCCCGTCGTCGGGCGCTTGGTCTCGCACTGGCTGGGGGCCTGACCGCGCTTCCCCTCGTCGGAGCGTCCTGGATCATCGCGAGCGGCATAACGTTGACGACGGCCCTTCGGACCGAATGGCGATGGTCCTGGCTTGCCGTGGCTTCCGGAGGCTGGATTCTCGGAGCGATGATATGCACCTGGGCGGTCATCGAAGGATTCCGGACCGTACGATGTGCCTACGGGCGCTGCCCTCGTCGTGGTCTAGGTGTCGTCCTCATCGGAGCGCTCTTCCTCATCTCCTGTGTCTTCTCCTGGCGTCTCGTTCCTTTGCCAGAGGTCTCCGCTCTGCAGGTCCGGCGATTAGGACGGCTGGCGTTGGCAACCGTTGGGACACTGTGGATCTGGATTCCGGCTGTGTATGTATCCCTTCACGTGGCCTGCCCCGGGGACGGCGACGGGGCTCCGGCCCAAGGTACGGATGAGGACGGCGTGACGGCTTGAGACGGTTGACCCGAGGGCCCGCTCCGGTAGTTTTTACGGCTCCTCTCGGACTCGTCCGAGGGTGAAAAACGCCTCGCTAGCTCAACTGGCAGAGCAACTGACTCTTAATCAGTAGGTTCGGGGTTCGAGTCCCTGGCGGGGCACTAAGCAGGACAAGGATTTACGGGAACGGCTGGCCTATTCGGGCTAGCCGTTTTTCGTAAGAGTCCCCTTATAGTCCCCTAGGTCTTGCTGCATAGGGGCGGATCGCATCGGTTCGCTATCCACGGCATCGGGCGGCATATCAGACGTGATACGCGCCCGCATCGCGTCCGCACGGGCTTGCGACGACCGCGACCCCGGCCCTACGCTCGCCATCAGTGGAGCCTGGATTGTCTAGGCTTCCACCCCAAAAGAAGGAAGAACCCTGTAAAAGAAGGAGTAACCATGTCGCGGACGCCAATGACGACCCTCGCCGCTGTTCTGATGCTCTCTGCCTACGGTTGTGGTGAGAGCCCGCTCGACCTGCATTCCAGCCCTCAGTTTGGAGTTTCGGAGGGAATCCCAGGGAATGCCGGAGATCTTCCCTTGAGGGGTACGGAGCGAAACGAGTTTCTGTACACCGGCTACGACCCAGTGACTAATACGATTTCCGGGCAGGGAACCAGCGTCGCGACCTTTTCCGGGATCGGCAAAACGACTGGGGAAACTTCTTTCACCGTGGATCTGAATACCGGTGCCAGTACCGGGACTGCGATCATGACCGCGATCAACGGGGATCAGTTTACCACAGAGTGGACCGGTACCGTTGTCAGTCAATTCGAGAGACGCTACGAAGCGACGACGACCAGCGGGACTGGCCGATTCGCAAATTCGACCTCTCACGTGGTCGGTATGGGGACTATCGTGAGCGCTACCGCAGCCGGGGGTTCGTTAGAGATTCAGTGGGAAGGAACACAGACCCTTGGGAGTTCGCGGCGGACCCATTGACTACGTCGATCGCAACCTAGATCGCCAGTTCGATCCTGGCTGGCTCCACTTGGTTGTAGCGCAACGTTTTACAGGAATCGGTCAGTCCTCTTGGTATTGGCCGATTTTTGTGATATATGGCCAAATAGTGGGAATGGCGCTGCCGCATAGGGGCGGATCGCATCGGTTCGCCCTCGACGGTATCTGCGGGCAGATCCGACTTGATCCGGCCCGCGAGTACGTCTGCGGTTAGCTCCATCGCTGCCACGACATCATGCCACAGTAGTTCGGCCATCGGTGCCCCCTGCTCAGGTTCGATTGCCTGAACATCGGGGATTCGGTGGGGCGCTACGATGGCTGGATGGGACTACCTGGGATGGATTTGCCGTGCGTCCTGTAGCGAAGCTCCCCACACGCCTTGGCTGCTAGATCCCTACGGCGGGGCTGCCTGCGACGCCGATCTTCATCGTGAACCTCCTGCCCCTTCTGATCACCTTGGGGCGATGGCTTACTCGCACCCCAGCTCCGTGGGACCCAATGAACCGGTTACTTAGACTCACTCCCGTGATACTGGTTCTGGTGCCCGATCTGGTCGGCGCTCAGACCTGCGGTCTCTTACCAGCAGGTGCAGTGCAGGTCGCGATAGAGGTTGACCGGGTCGAAGAGGACGATCCCGTGGTTGGTGGAGTTCGTTACTTCTGGGACCGATTCTGGATCGGAGCCGTCGTCGGCAATGTCACCGGGGGGACGACAGGGACCTTGGGCGGCGTTGACGACATTGGTCCTTACACCGGCCTTGTAAGTGCGCCCGTGTTCGGCGCGGGAGTCGAGGGCGGGATCAGGGGTACACTCGGTGACTGGGGCATCTGCCTCACCGGCAGCGGCAGATACGGAGCTTCAACCGGAGCGACCCTCGAAAAGTCCTATTCTTCAGGAATGTACGAGAAGGAAGAGCTTGACTGGGACACTGATACTCAACGATGGCTCATCGACCTCTCGCTGGACCATGGCCTCGGCGATATTGGATCGGCGGGTGTGGGTGCCTTCGCACAGCGCTCCGCTATGAAGAACGACACGTGGAGCAGCACTAGCTTTATGGGGGTGTCGGGTGGCACTGAGTTTCTCTTCATCGACCATATTCTCGCCGCTCTTGGATACCGCTACCCAATGGCGTGGATCGGGCCAGACCCGTTTGAGGAGAGCGGCATACCGCCAGACCTTCTCCCGAACCGCACCCTTCCCGACGGCTCGCTCATCATTCGCCTCGGGTGGGTATGGTAGGTCCTCATGTCGTCGTTGAGCGCCAGCCATTCAGGAGCATGGGCTTCGTCTCGGTGATCATCGTGAGCGCCCTGTTCGCACTGGGGCTGCCGTTGGTGTTGCTGTAGCCAACTAGACATGCGCCTAGCCTGAGCCGCATGTTCGGAGCATGATCCGTGACCCGAGGACTGACCAACCGCTCTCAGGCTCCCGATTCTTGCACCGACGGTACTGAAGCTCACCAACGGAGGAATAGTCCTTGATCCCGCGCCTGCACCGCTTCCGTCTCGTCGCCGTGTTTCTCCTCGCCTTGCAGTGCGCGGGTTGTGTCACCTGGCAACCGACTACGGCCCAGCGCATTCAAGACGAGCGGCCCGAGGAAGTGCGCATCCGCTACAAGGATGGAGACTGGAAGAGAGTCGAGCAGCCCGAGATCATTGGCGATTCGATTGATGGGCTCGGTGTCTCGCGGAGAGCTCTGGATGATGTGCTCGAGATCAAAGATAGGCGCTTCAGCGCCCTCGGCACGACCCTGGGAGTGGCCACGGTCGTGGGCCTCTATGCGCTTGCGACTTGGTTCCGAGATGCACTCGCCGAAGGCTAGACGCGCACGACGTCGTTGGTGTTGCTGTAGCGAAGCTCCCCACACGCCTTATCTGACAAATTCCCACAGCGGACTAGCTGCGGTGAGGCGCAGATTCGAGACAGGAACTTCCCTGCCACATTGTATGACCTCCCTCGAAACGAGGGCCTCTCGGGAGGCAGTTCGATGGTTCGACCACTGATCGCGGCTTCTTTGTTCTTCAGTGTGCTCATAGGGACTCGTGACGTGAGCGCCCAGACGAACTGCGCACCCAGCATCTATGTCGCGTGCGAAGATGAAGTGCAGAGTCGGCCAGTGTGGCAGTGGCGGACCGAGCCCACGCTCGCGTCGCATGTGCTCGCACCTAACTCCGCGAATCTGGCGCCACTTCCGGTCCCGCGGCGGATGAGCACGAGCACCAAGTTGGTCCTAGGCGCTACGGCAGCTTTTGGACTGATCGGCTTCGCCTATGCGGTTGGCGGGCATGATAACCCGGACGACTCATCTGAGGGTTGGCGCGACGAGTTCAACGGGGTCGAGGGCTTCGTCTTTGGGGCGGTACTGCCCTGGTTTGTCGTCGCTATCGTGGCGATAGCAGAGAGCTAGAACCGCGTTCGTTGAGCGCCAGCCCTTCCGATCGATGGGCTTCGTCTCCCTCATCATTGTGAGCGCCCCGTTCGAGCTGGGACTGAAACCCATCGACGTTGCCCCTGGCTCCGCGCCTTCGCGGCAGGCGCGATGCTCACCGACCCCGAGGTCTTGGGTCCGATTGGCGAGGCGGAAAGGGAGGCTCGGGCCGATTGACGACTGCCTCCTCTAACCAGACACTACGGGATCGTTCACTCCCGATGACGACCAACATGCGCAGAAACCGCTCCCGTTCGCTCGTGCTTGCCTCCTCCGTTCTGGCAGCGGTGGCACCCGTGGCCGCTCAGCAGGTTTCCCCTCCCGATTCGGCCCTGGCAGCGCTGGTGGGCGAGGCACTGGACGTCTCGCTCCCCACCCGCTCGGCGTCTGAATACGCTTCAGCGTCCACGCGATATCGGCAGGTTCTTGCGCAGGCCCGGGCCCTGGATCCGTCGGGCTTGTCTCTCGACGACCAGGTGGATCGGGAATTGCTGGTGGCTCACCTGCACACACAGATCTTCGAGATCGACACGCTGCGCCTCCACACCCTCCACCCCGTGTCGTACCTGAACCTCGGCGCTGCCGACCGGCTCTTCCTCTGGCCCGGGGCCGTGGATCCGTCCGAGGGCCCCCCGGTCCCCGACGCACAGGTCCGTGCGGCGGTTCGAAACCTGGAGCGTTTTCCAGCCCTTCTCCAGAGCGGAATGGAGAATCTTGCTGAGCCGGCTCGGACGTGGACGGAGAACGCGCTCTACCAGGTGGGGTACGCGCGCCTCCTACTCACGGAGACCGTGCCGGGGTACCGCATCGCTTCGTCGCTCCTCCGGGATTCCTTGACCTCGGCGGCCGTGGCGGCGCTTCCCGCGCTGGACCGCTTCGAGCGGTTCCTGCGGGAGGACCTGCTTCCTCGCTCCACACGGTCTCCCGGCTGGACACCGCACGCGGTGAATGTCTACCAGCTCGTACACGAGCAGCTCGACGAGTACGACGTCGACGCCATGTTGAGGGTCGCGGAGGAGGAGGACCTGGGGATCTGGATCGCCATGGAGGCATTGGCGGACTCCATCCATCCATCGGGAGACCTGCGCACGGTGTGGGAGTTGATGAAGGACGAGGCCCCTCCCTGGGAGGGCGTGCTCCCCATGGCTCAGCGGTACGTGGACATGGCCACCGAGTGGCTGCTCGGAAAAGGGAGCCACGTGGTTGAGATCCCGCCCTTCAACTACGGGGCCAGGATCACATCGCCCATGTCACGACGCACCTTGTCTTTCGGTGGCGCGTCCCGGGGGCATCGAATCGACAACCGTCCGTCGGGCTACTACGTGCTGACACCATTGGAATCCCACTTGTCCGATGAGGAACGCGACAGCCGAATACGCTCCTACAACCCGTACTGGACTCACGTCATCTCCTACCACGAGTGGCTGGGCCACAATGTGGAGGGTGCCAATACCGAGCTTCGGGTGGACCGGCCCATGCGGCGCGCCTTCGGGTCCATCTACATGAGCCAGGCATGGTCCTTCTACCTCGAGCAGCTCCTGGAGGACGAGGGCTACTACGACGACATGCTCGAGTACACCAGTCGACTCAAGACGCGCATGGCGCGCCTCCAGATGAGGATGTGGCGGGTGCAGCGGATCCTGACCAAGCTCCGCATGGCCAAGGGTGAGATGACCTTCGACGAGTCGGTGCAGGCCTACGTGGACCGTATCGGCATGGAGCCAGCCAACGCCTTCATCGAAGTGCAGCGCGACAGCCAGACGCCGTCTCCGCCAGGCCGCGAGATCATCGGAGAACGGATCATCCTGGAGATGCGCGACGCGTACCGTGACGCAGTTGGGGACGAAGCGTTCACCCTCAGGGGCTTTCACCAGGCTCTGTTGGGGTATGGGCGGATTCCCCTACCCCAGATCCGACGACTCATGCTCCGGGACGCTCAGCGAGGAGTGTCCTGAGAACGACCTGCCACCCTGACTCGAGGCAACTGAGGGCTTCATAGCTCAGATTGGGGCCCGGAGTCGTGAACATGTTCGCCTCCAACGCCCGAGCGTCCTAACAAGCGATTGCTACAGACACGGAAGAAGTCGGGAGCACTACGTGTTCGTCAGCGGGCTGGCCGTGCAGTAGAATCGCGAGACGTTAGATGGCCCTCCAAACTCTGAGACATCACGTTTGAAGCGCACTACGGCTTCGTCCGTGATCATCGTGCCCACCCTGTTCGCGCTGGGGCTTCCGCTGGTGTTGCTGTAGCCGCTCGCGGTTTCCTGATCTGAACCGCATCTTGAGCGCATGGTTAACCATCACGCCACGCACGTTTCTAGCCGCCACTCGAAGCTCGCCGCCGTCGGGCTCTCGGTCCTGGCTGGGCTCAGTCCGGCAGCGTGCACGGACTCGACGGCACCGTTGGACTATACGCCGGGCCTGGAGGTTTCGTACTCCAACGGTGTAAATGTCGTGGAGACGGTCATCCTGCATGGCTGGCGTCCGGCTACGGAATGCGGCCATACCGACAACAACCTCTATCAGGGTGTCTGTGTGCCACTGCAAGATTCACCTGTGGACTGGGCTTGGGGTAACTCGTTTACGGCGGAATGGAGCGGATACATCTCTGTACCCGAAGCGGGCGCGTACGTCTTCAGCTCGTGGGTAGACGGTGACGTATTCATCTCAGTGGATGGCACGGTGGTCGCCGATCTAAACACGGTCGGCAGCGCCTATTCGGGGACAGTCACCTTCCAGGAGGGAGGCTGGTATCCGATTTCGATGACCTTTACCGCCAACGGAGGAAGCAATGCGATGCACCTGGCGTGGCAAGGACCCGGAGGTGCATCGGGGACCGTCCCGGCGGACAATCTGGGCTACCGCTGACGTCGGCCAGCCCCACACCGAAATCTCAGAGGCTCAGGACCATCTCACGATCTCTGGGCGCTTTACGTTGCCGCTACCCGCGGTCGGTAGACCTTCACGAATGGGAGCCTCATTAACCCCCAGATCCCCTGGCTCCGTGTCTTCGTGGAAGGCGTGGTCAGTGAGGGTAGAAGGCCATCGATCCGTTATGTAGATCCTAGATCGGGCTCTCCCCCGTGTGTGCGTTGGTCCGCCCCAGCCAGGCTCACAGCACCACCGTAGCGATTCTCACGGTCAGCTGGAGTCGGAGCTCGCCGACGACAGCTGGATCCTCGAGCCCGCGCGGGAGGATGACGTCTTCACGGACGAACCCGATCTGCTCTGGAGCCGCGTCCTTCAGAGGAAGGGCCCCGAGTACCGGAGGTTGTCGCGCATGCCCTACGATCCGTCGATGAACTGAACTCGTTCCTCGCGCCAGAGCTTGCGCTCTCACCCCACCGTCGCGGATCTTGGACCGACTTGCCCCCCCCTGAGTCCCTCTGATGGAATTCGTTCAGCGCTGGTGGTGGACCGCCACTCTGGTCGTGATCGTCGACGTCGTCGTCCGCCACCTTCGAGGACGTCGCTGACATGGTCGACGTGATCGGACGTCTCAACGTCGCGCTCGAGGGACGCTACCGGGTCGAGCGGGAACTCGGTGAAGGTGGAATGGCCACGGTGTTCCTGGCGGACGACCTGCGCCACAATCGCAAGGTCGCCCTCAAGGTGCTCAAGCCGGAACTCGCGGCCGTCGTCGGGGCCGATCGGTTCCTGGCCGAGATCGAGACCACGGCCAAGCTCCAGCATCCGCACATCCTTCCGCTCTTCGATTCCGGAGAAGCCGACACCTTCCTCTTCTATGTGATGCCCTACGTCGAGGGAGATACCCTCCGCGACCGGCTCGATCAGGTGAAGCAGTTCCCCGTCGAGGAGGGAGTCCGCATCGCGATCGACATGGCCGAGGCGCTCGACTACGCCCATCGCCAGGGGGTAGTCCATCGGGACATCAAGCCCGCGAACGTTCTGATCCACGAGGGTCGACCGCTCATCGCGGACTTCGGCATCGCACTGGCCGTAGGGGCGGCTGGTGGCGCGCGTCTGACGGAAACCGGACTCAGCATCGGGACGCCGTACTACATGAGTCCCGAGCAGGCGACGGGAGACCAGGCCATCGGCTCGGCGAGTGATACCTATGCGCTGGCCTGCGTCCTGTACGAGATGCTCACTGGAGAGCCGCCGTACCAAGGCAATACGGCGCAGGCGGTGTTGGGCAAGATCATCTCGGGTGCCCCGGTGTCGGCGACTGCGCTTCGAAAGTCCATTCCGCCCAACGTCGACGGCGCGATCAGGCAGGCCCTGGAGAAGCTGCCCGCGGACCGTTTCACCTCGACGCAGGGGTTCGCCGAGGCACTGTCCGATCCGACCTTCCGATACGGGTTGGAGCCGTCCGAGGCGGCGGGAGAGGCCGTGAGGCTGTGGCGTCGGGTGGCGCTCGGTGCGATCGCCGTCGCAGTCGGCCTCGGTGGTGTGACGGCCTCGCTTCTCGTCGAGACGTCGGCTCCTGACCAGCGACCCACGAACCGCTTCTCGCTTCGCATGGATCCGGAGGAGGCTCTGGCCCCCCTCGGTCTGATCGATCTGTCGCGAGACGGGTCCTTCATGGTGTACCAAGGGGTGGAGGTGTCCGGTACCAGGCAGGTGTTCCTGAGACGGTGGAGCGATCCCGGTCCGATGCCGCTGGCCGGGTCGACGATCGCGGGCCAGTTCGCGATCTCGCCCGATGGTTCGGAGGTCGTCTACGTGGAGAACCAGACGCCCCGTGTCATCCAGGTGCAAGGTGGTCTGTCCCGGGGACTGAGCGGCCAGGCGCAGTGCTGCGTTCGCTGGAGCCGGGACGGGTCCTGGGTCTACTTCCGTAATCGGGAGGGCGGGATCAGCCGGGCTCTGGCGGACGGAGGCGAGGCCGAAGTCCTGACCCACGTGGATCCACAGGCGGGCGATCAATCGCACGTCCCCGGCGACGAGACGTCCGGCGGTCGTGCGCTGTTGTTCGAGGTCGAGGGAACCGGTGACCGGGATCGCATCGAACTCCTGGACCTCTCGACGCTCGAGACCAAGACGCTCCGGCTTGGACAGGCTCCGCGCTATCTCACGTCCGGCCACGTGGCGTTTTCGGGCCCGGGGGTCGGGCGAACGATCTTCGTGGCGGCGCTCGACGAACGCACGATGGTACTCGGCTCACCGATTCCCATGATCGAGGGGCACATGGCGGCGGGGGCCAACCCGCGGATGGCGGTGTCCGACGGCGGGGACCTCCTCTACGTGGGTGGAGATGTGTCGGCGTCCATTTACACACCGGTGTGGGTCGACCGGGCGGGAAGGGTCGAGGTCGTGGACGAGAACTGGACCTTCGATCCGGGTGAGAACAACCGTGGCCTCTCGCTGTCGCCGGACGGGAGCCATGTTGCCGTGAGCATCGTCGATCCGGGACCCCAGGAAGACGTCTGGATCAAGGAGCTGCCGGATGGTCCCTTCTCGCGCCTGACCACGCACGAGGCTCAGGACGTGCGCCCACGTTGGACGCCGGACGGAGCGTCGGTCACCTTCATCTCGGAGCGCGACGGTATATCCGCGGTCGTGATGGCCCGTGCCGATGGGGCGGGGCGGCCCGAGACCGTGCTCGAGATGGATCGTGGAATCTGGGAGGCAGCCGTCACAGAGGACGGCACGATCCTCGCCCGTACGGGCGGGACCCTCCTGGCCCCAGGTGGGCGGGACATCTTTGCCAGCAGCGGGAACGAAGCCCCCGTGCAGTTGGTCGCGAGTGACTTCGACCAGAAGGCGATCGCCCTGTCTCCCGACGGGCGATGGCTCGCCTACGAGTCGGACGAGACCGGCAGCAACGAGGTCTACGTCCGGCCCTACCCGGAAACCGACGCCGGGCGCTGGGCCGTGTCGACCGACGGAGGCGTCATGCCCGTCTGGGCGCACAGCAGCCGGGAGCTGTTCTATGTCGATGGACGCCAGAATCTGGTCGCTGCCCGGGTGAACTCGAGTGAAGGCCGCTTTGTCGTCGAGGGCAGGGAGACGCTCTTCGCCATTCCGGCCGGGATCCTCTTCAGCCAACTCGAGCAGTACGCGCTATACGACGTAAGCACGGACGACGAGCGATTTCTCATGCTGCGTTCGGTCGGCGACGTGGAGCGCACCGACGAGGTCATCCTGGTGCAGAACTGGGTGGGCGAGGTGTTGAGCCGCCTGTCGAACTGACGGCTCGCATGACCCGCAGCATGCACGCCTCGACGTGACCCCCTGAAACGAGACCGAGCCGAATGTCACGATTTGGCGCTGTGCTCTGCCGTTGGTGTTGCTGTAGCGAATCTCCCCACGCGCCTTAGCGGATAATCTCCCACCGCTGATTCGCTGCAGTCGAGTTCAACTTGGGGGTTCACTTCCCTGTCCAACTAGCACCTTTACCTCACCTCACGGGAGATGACCATGAAGCGCCTACTACTGGCAATTCTCGTCCTCGGGGTACAGCCGACGGCGGCGACCGGACAGACAGAGCTTGGCCTGGATGCCGGAGCTGTGATCACACGGGCAGGGGGTAGCACGGTCACGACGATCGGCATACCCACCTCGACTCTTCGCGTCGGCTTTCACGCCGGAGAAAACGTGATCTTCGAACCGCTTGTCACATTCGCTTACTTGAATGGGGGTGGTAGCTCGGTCACCACACTACAGTTCGTGCCCGGCTTGGACTTTCTGCTGGGAGAGAGTGGCGCATACCTGCGTGGCGAACTGGCGATCGCCTACGCGAGCGCTGGAGGTAGCAGTGATAGCGACTTCGGGTTTGGTGGAGCGATTGGCACTCGAAAGGCGAATGCGGACGGAACCGCACTAGTCCGTCTGGAAGGAGCCGTCCAGCGGTGGCCCGACGAGTTTGCAGCCTCCACAGTCATAAGACTCTCGGTCGGATTCTCTCTTGTGATCGGTTGAGTTCTGCCTCCGAGGTGAACCAGCTAATTGGCGTGACGGTAAGCCACTACTCCGAAGCGGGTGGTGGCTTCGTCATGCGTAGGCTGTGGTGGTAGGCCTGCCTCACAGTGTTGCTGTAGCGAAGCGCCCCACAGCCCCGAGGAGCAAGCGTTGCCGCCGCCCATAATTCAGCGAGCGCCACAACCACTCAAAGGGCCCGAACCGAAAGCGACGCAGCCACCAGACACTCGGCGCGATCTGGAGTACGAAAACGAAGGTGGCTAAGTCCGCACCGGTTGACGGGCTCTCGCGGCGGTAGAGCCCGAGCCCTTAGTCGTAGAAGATCGTCGTGATCAGCACGGACTGCAGGACGTAGTTCGTCAGGGCCGTGTGCCCGACTGCCGCGAGCGGCGCCAGCCAACGCGCCCACCAAGCGCGCTGCAGGAGAACCAGCTTGCCCGCTACCCCCGCGAGTAGGATGTTGGCGCCCATGTTCGACGACCCCATCACCCGCCTCAACGCAGCCCTCGAAGGCCGCTACTGCATCGAGTCCGAACTTGGTGAGGGCGGGATGGCTACGGTCTACCTCGCTGATGACCTGAAGCACGAGCGGAAGGTCGCGCTGAAGGTCTTGAAGCCGGAACTCGCTGCCGTCGTAGGTGCCGAGCGGTTCCTCACTGAGATCAAAACGACGGCGAACCTCCAGCATCCCCACATCCTGCCGCTCCATGACTCAGGGGAAGCAGACGGGTTCCTCTACTACGTCATGCCCTACATCGAGGGTGAATCGCTCAGAGATCGGCTGGAGCGTGAGAAGCAGCTTCCGGTGGATGAAGCGGTCAGGATCGCGACGGATATAGCCGAGGCGCTTCACGCTGCCCACGAACAAGGTGTGATCCACCGGGACGTGAAGCCCGCGAACATTTTGCTCAGTAAGGGCCGCCCTCTCGTCGCCGACTTCGGGATCGCGCTGGCCGTGAGCGCCGCGGGTGCCGGCAGGCTTACGGAGACCGGCTTGTCCATGGGAACTCCCTACTACATGAGCCCTGAGCAGGCCTCGGCGGATCGGGAGCCAACCCCGGCGAGTGATGTCTACTCGCTCGCCTGTGTTCTGTACGAGATGCTCGTTGGCGAGCCGCCGTACACGGCGAGCAGCGCTCAGGCGGTGTTGGCGAAGATCCTGACCGAGGAGGCGCGCGCGCCGGGCACCACTCGGGCCTCGATCCCGAACAACGTAGATGCAGCCATCCGCAAGGCGCTCGACAAAGTGCCGGCGGATCGATTCTCGAGCACTGCTGCCTTCGCCGAGGCGCTTGCGAACCGAGGCTTCGAGTTGCCGAGGGCGACGAAGGCCGTCGAGGTGCCCGCGGCGCCAACTCGTACGGGGTGGCCTGTACCTGCCGTGCTGGCTGGGGCTGCCGCCGTCGCATCGGTCTCCTTCATCGGTGGGCGCTCGATGGCCCCCGCCACGAGCCTCCCGTTGGCTCGTTTCGAGGTCCCCGCGGCGGAGGGTCTGACGGCGCTCACTGTTTGCTGTGGCCCGTCACAAACGATGTCACCGGATGGGGAGTGGCTCGTGTACGTCGGTGTGCCGGCCGACGGGGGCAGTCGCATGCTCTACCGCCGCCGCCTCGACCAGCTCGACGCGGAAGTGATCTCCGGAACGGAGGGCGCCAGCAGTCCGTTCTTTTCGCCAAATGGACTCTTCATCGGGTTTCACTCCGACGGCAGGATCCGGAAGGTGGCGATGGCCGGTGGATCGCCCGTACCGATTGCCGAGATCGACCGGATCGACGGCGGCAGCTGGGGAGACAACGACATGATCGTCTTCACCACCGTGGGCCAGGAAGGGACGGATCTGATGACTGTCCCCGCCGCTGGCGGCGAGCCCTCTTTGGTGCCGGGAGAGCCGGCCGAGCGGCGTATGTATCCGTGGATGTTGCCGGGTGGTGACGCCGCCCTGACACGGGCGGGAACAGGGGCCGAGTCCCGCATCGTAGCAATCGACCTCTCGACCGGACAGGAGGACACGCTCGGCTTCGGCACCCGTGCGGCCTTCGCGTCGGGTTACCTCGTCACCTCCTCCGCGGACGGGACGCTCCTCGCGCAGCCGTTCGATCCGGGGAGTCGGACGACGACGGGAGCGGCCATCGCGCTTCTGGACGGGGTGTCGCTCTCCGGCCCGGGGGTCGGAGAGTTCACCCTCTCGGCGGAGGGCACGCTCGCCTACGTGCTGGGAGGGCAGGGCGGGTCCACGAATACTCTTGTGATTCACGGTCCCGAGGGGCCGGAAGTCGTGCCCCTGACCACGACGGGCAATCTCGGAGCGCCGACCTTTTCTCCGGACGGTAGGCAGATCGCGTTCCAGATTCGCGGCGATGCCGGTGCGCTGTGGATTTGGGATCGCGATCAGCTGACGCAACGGCACCTGGTCGACGACGCATTCGTTCCGGTGTGGTCGCCCGACGGCGCTTGGATCGCCTTCCAGGCCGCGACCGGCGATGGTCCCGAGATTCACCGGATTGCGAGCGACGGGAGCGGTGAAGCCGAGCTGTTGCTCGCCGAGGAGTTCTTCGTGGGGCCGGGCTCGTGGACGCCCGATGGCCGATACTTCGCCGTGACTGGCCGGAGCCCGCCGGATATCGGCTTCCTCGACATCGAGTCCGGCGAGGTCCGCTGGGTCATGGAGGACGATGTAGGGGACGTCGCTCCGCAGGTATCCCCGGATGGACAGTGGCTCCTGTACTCGTCCAGCCGCTCGGGAGACCTCGAGGTGTACATCCGCGCCCTGGACGGGACTGGCGGGTTGACCCAGGTGTCGGCCGGAGGAGGCCATTCTCCGCGGTGGGCGCCTTCGGGGGGGGCTGTGTACTACGCCGCGGACCGGGGTGGGAATGTCATCGAGGCCACGGTCTCGTTCGACGGCGCACCAAGGGTGGTGGATCGCGCCCCGCGGGGTGCGTACATCGCGGACTTCGCCAGCATGACCTTCCCGTGGTGGGACGTGGGGCCGAACGACGATGAGTTGGTGTACATCGGCTCGGGCAATGTAGTTGAGGGACTGATCGTCGAGGATCCCACCTTCGTATGGATTCTCAACTGGACGGAGATCGTGAGCGGACTCGCGGGGGGTCGGTAGGGGGCCCAATGTCCGATCCCATCACCCGTCTCAACGCAGCCCTCGAAGGCCGCTACCGCACCGAGTCCGAACTCGGTGAGGGCGGGATGGCGACGCTGGGCTCTGCCGTTGGTGTTGCTGTAGAGAATCTCCCCACGCGCCTTATCAGCTAGATCCCTACGGCATGACCTAGCTGTAGCGCCAATCTTCCCCTGTGGCCCCCCCAGCCGGCGAGATCGAAGTATGTGGATCTTGGTGGCCCGTCTTCGTCACAGGGAGGTCAGAATGCACCGAGTGCGACTCTCCGTCGTGTTGCTCCTGGGACTACTCGCAGCCGTAGGCCAATTTCAGCCGCTCAGTGGGCAGGCTCCGGCGCGGTCCGGCTTCTTCATCGGCTTCGGATTTGGGGTGGGTGCCCTTGGGGTCGAAGACGTAGACGAACGCGAAACATCGGCGGTCGGCTATTTCAAGATCGGCGGGGCCGTAAGCGACCAAGTCCTGATCGGTGCCGAGTCCACCGCTTGGGTAAAGGACGAAAGCGGAGTGACGTTGTCGTCGACTGCTTTAAATGCTGTGGCCTACGTATATCCCAACCCGACCGGCGGCTTCTATCTGAAGGGAGGCTTGGGGATTGCGACTTTAGAGGTCGACGTCGGAGCATTCGGAAGTGGCAGTGAAACCGGGACGGCCCTCACGCTTGGGGTGGGATACGACATCGGATTCGGCGGCCGTTTCGGGCTTACGCCGTATGGGGGGCTCGTGATCGGCAATTATGAGGGCGGCAGCACGAACGTCCTTGAGTTTGGGCTGGGAGTGAATTGGTACTGACACCTCCGCGCTAGGCTACCATTGGGGTTGCTGTAGCGAAGCTCCCCACACGCCTTGGCTGCTAGTGCGTGACAAGTAAGCTCCGGCTGTGGGAGGCGTGATGTAGGCGGGAATCTCGGCAGGTCTGCCGGGCCCCGACCCGATCAAGGATGTCGGCCCGGATCTCACCTTCCGGGTCGCCGTTCTCGTCACACGTAAGCCACGTGCCGACCGAGGCCGATTTTTCCCGAGCCCGGTAGCGTCCGGTGACCCTCACCCGTGTGTTGCCCCTGGTCCACTCGGAGATATCACCGAGAACTGTGCTTGATGGTCCGAACGCCGCGTTCAGCCCCTAAAGGTCGCCAGGAACTACTCCGCCCTCATGGTCACCATCGGGTCCGTCTTCGTGCCGGCTCGCGCCGGAATCCAGCTGGCCAGGAGCGCCGTCACGACGAGCGTCACCGTGACGCCGACCAGCGTGATCGGGTCCGTGGGCGCGACGTCGTAGAGCATGCTGCCCAGCAACCGCGAGGCTGCGAGGGAGCCGACCAGCCCGACGACGACACCCCCGGCCACCAGCTGCATCGACGAGCGCATGACCATGCGACTCACCGACGCCGGCTCCGCCCCGAGCGCGACCCTGATCCCCATCTCGCGTGTCCGACGCGCGACCGAGTACGAGACGACTCCATAGATCCCCACGCCGGCCAGCAGCAGGCCGACGATCGAGAATCCTCCCAGAAGCAGCATCATGAAACGGCGCGCGGCCATCGCGTCATCCACGATCTGCTGCTGCGACACGATCTCGATCGGGACGTCCGAGTCGAGTCGTTCGATCGTGGAGCGGACGACCCCGGCCACCGTGCCCGGTTCGCCATTCGCGGCCTCGATCACGACCTGAGTGCCGTACTGCACGCGGAAGGGCCGCTGCGTGTACGGGAAGTAGATCGTCGGATACGGCTCGGTCGCGACGTCACGCACCCGGACGTCTCCTACGACGCCGACCACCTCCGCGAAGATCCGATCCTCCCAGAAGTTGTCCATGCCTCCGCCGGTCACCTGCTTCCCGATCGGATCCTCACCCGGCCACGTCTGCTCGGCGAAGGACTGGCTGACGATCGCGACATGCGCGTCATCCGGCCCGTCCTGGACGCCGAAGTGGCGCCCCCTCAGGAGCGGAATGTCGAGCGCCTCGAAGCCCCCCGAGCTCGCCACCACATAGCCCGCGACCGCGTGCTTGCTCAGGTCGCCGTCGAGCTCGAGTCGGTAGTTCGGGAGCGATCCCCCGGCCGGAAGGTGGTGCATGATGCCGACAGAGCGAACAGAGGGCTGTGCCTCCAGCTCCGTGATGAGCTCCGTATACCAGCGAGCATGGTCGTATTCGCTCTCGTATCGGATGCGCGACAGTGACGTGGCGACCGTCGCCACGTCCGCCGCGTGAAAGCCGAGGTCTTCCGACAGGAGTTCCTGGAAGGAGCGCACCAGAAGTCCGGATCCGGTGAGCAGCACGAGCGCGAGCGCCACCTCGGTTCCGACCAGCACCTTCCATACCGGCCCCCGGTGCCCGACCGAACCCCCTCTTCCTCCCTGACGCAGCGCCTGGGCACTCCCGGACGACGTCAGGCGCAGGGCCGGAAAGAGACCGAAAAGCACGGCGGCCACGATCGACACGCCCGCCGCAAACGCCAGCACTGGTCCATCGACCGCGATCGCATCGACCCTCGGGAGCGACGCCGGGCTCAGCGTGTGGAGCGCACGCGTCACCCCCGCAGCAACGAGCAGCCCGGCCACGGCACCCAGGGCAGCGAGCACGAGGCTCTCGGTGAGCAGTTGCCGTACCACGCGGCTCCGACCCGCCCCGAGAGAGGACCGGACGGCGATCTCGCGGGCACGGTTGGTCCCACGAGCGAGCAGTGTACTCGCCAGGTTTGTGCACGCCACCAGAAGAACCATCCCCGCCGCTCCGAGCAGGAGGAAGAGCGGGGTCCGCGATCGCCCGACCATGCGCTCACGGAGCGTCTCCACCGAGGCTCCAGCCGCGAGGAAGTCGGGATCGGCATCCGGTTCGCGCTGCACGATGACGCGTGTCAGTGCGTCGATATCCTGCTCGGCCACGTCGATCGGTGTGCCCGGATCGAGCCGGGCGACGACCCGCCAGTTGTGGGATGTCCGGGACGTATTTCCGTTCGGCTCGGCCGTTCCCCAGATCTCCGAGCCCGAGGGGAAGTCGAAGCCACCCGGCACGACACCGATCACCTGAGCTCTCACCCCGTTCAGCTCGAGCGTGATCTCGTCGACAGGACGACCCGCGAACTCGTTCTGCCAGAGACTGTGCGCAATCACGACCGTCGGCGGCGCATCGACCTCATGATCCTCGGGCGTAGTCAGTCGCCCGACCGCCGGCACCACCCGGAACACGGTCCAGAAATCCCTGGATACGTTCGCGAGCCTGGCGGACAACGGACGATCACCGCCGAGCACCGTGGTGTTGAAGGAACCGTACGCCGCGAGCGCCTCGAAGCCGCGGCTTTCTTCGTGCCAGTCGAGAAAGTTCGCCCACGCCGCAGCCATCGGCGTGCCTCGGTTCGTCGTCTCCGAAATCTGAACCAGCGCGTCGGGCTCTTCATAGGGGAGCGGCCGCAGAAGCACGCCGTACGTCACCGAGAAGATGGCCGCGTTCGCGCCGATCCCGAGCGCCAGTGTCAGCACACTCGCAAGTGTGAAGCCCGGACTCCGGGCGAGGGTCCGAACCGCATACTTGATGTCCTGCCACGCTGCTTCCCACATCTTCGCTCTCCTCACCGCCCTGTCGTGGCGTTCCGTGATTCGCCGGCACGCGTCGGAGATCGACTGGCGATCCCCGAAGAGGCGCTCCGCCTCTCGTACGGCGTCGTCTGCACTCCATCCCTGCTGTTCGAGTTCCTTCGCCCGAAGCGCCAGGTGTGCCCGGATTTCCCGATCCACATCCTCCCGTGGGGAGAATCGGCCGAACACCGATCCCTCAGGTCGTCGCTGCTTCACGGCGTCCCCAGCACCTGCGCCATCGTCTCGACGTACCGGTGCCACGCGCGCACCTCGGACTGGAGCTCGGCTCTGCCCGCCGCGGTCAGGCGGTAGAATTTGGCCTCCCTCCCCGTATCCGTGACGCCCCACTCGGCATCCACCAGGCCTCGCTTCTCGAGGCGCCGGAGTGCGGGGTAGAGCGCGCCCTCCTCGATCTGGAATCCCTCGCTCGTCCGGTCCCGGATCGATCGCGAGACCCCGTACCCGTGCAGGGGCCCGTCGGCGAGCGTCTTCAGGATCAGCACGTCGAGCGTGCCCTTGATGAGCTCGAGTGGTCGGCGTGTCATCGGATCTCGTCTTTCTGATCGAGTGTCGTGCGACCGAAGAAGTAATCGGTCTTATGCATAAGATTCTTATGGGTAGGACGAGAGGACTGTCGGAAAAGTTGCAGGGAGACTCGATCGTCCTTCTCATCACGGCGCTGCGGGAGGCCGAAGTAGGTCTGGCCAACGGCAAGACGGTTCGGATGGTGATCCGGGTACCTCGGCCTCGTGTTCAGCGCCGGTTGTTGCGCGGCGATCTGTTCATTGCGGGAGTTCCTGAGGGGGCGAGTGACGCCAGGGGAGCCCTGAGGCCCGGCACCCGCTGTCGCGCCATTCGCAGTGGGCGTATCGTAGGTGATCGTACAATCTGACGAGAGTGGGGAGTCAAATGGGGAAGGGAAGAGGGGTGGACGGGCTCGGAGTGCTGGCGAAGACGCTGCTCGTAGTGACAGCGTTCGGATGTGCTTCAGAATCACAGCCGGAAGTGGTGGAAGGGGTCCAGGGGTTCGTGCTCGACGACCAGGGCGGGGCGGTCGCTGGCGCGTTCGTGACCGCGCAGCTCGTTGACGGCACGCTGTCGCACACTGTCGTGTCCGACGAGACCGGACGGTATCTAATCCCCCTCTCCGATCCGGAGGTGTACGAGCTTCGCGCCAAGCGGGAGGCCGGATCCGCGTATGGCGCGGGGACTCTGCTCGAGTTCAATGCGGACGGCGTCGCAGTCGAAGGGGACGTCGTGGTGAGCGGGGCCCGTGCTGACTGGCATACCGCGCCTGCCCGCGCAGTGCTCTCGCGCCTCCCGTCCGGGCAGGACAAGAGGAAGTTGATCCTCGACTGCACGTCGTGCCACCAGTTCGATCAGATCGTCGTGGGGGCGGAAGACCGGCTGAAGACCGAGGATGAGTGGCGGACCTGGGCGATCCAGATGATCGATCCCAATCCGAACATGTCTCCCAGCCGTGACGCCGCAGAGACGGCCTCCTGGCTCACTTCACACCTGCCTCCCGAGCCCGGTTCCACGACTCGTCCGGAGCTTGTGTGGCCCTCCCTTCCCGTCAGCGCCGACGCTCCGCGCGCGGTGGTGACAGAGTATGAAATCCCGGTGCCCGAGGATTTGCCTCACGACGTCAAGGTCGACGTGGATGGACGCGTCCTCGTCACGGGGCAGCTCACCGGCTTGATGTATCTCCTGGATCCGTCCACCGGCGAGATCGCCATGGAGGAGGTGCCGACCGAGTTCGCGAACCCGAGGGCGATCGACATCGATGATGCTGGCAACTGGTACATCGCGTTGGGGGCTACTGAGAGCATCGCACGAAAAGACCGGGCGACCGGTGAATGGGATATTCGCTTCGTCGACATGCATCCGCACTCGATCCAGCTGGCACCCGACGGAGCGATCTGGTACAACGGCCACTTCACGCGCGATCCGGAGCGTATCGGGCGGATTGCCTTCGACGAAGAAGAGCCGCGCCCGATTGTTGTACCGTCGGATCCGATGCCTGACGGCGGAATCACGATGCAATACGGGCTCCGCCTCGGACCCGACGGCACGGTCTGGACGACCCAGCTGATGGGCGGCCGTCTGGTGCGCTACGACCCGCCGACCGGGGACTTCCGGCTCTATGACCTCCCGACCGAAGCGAGCGGGCCGAGACGACCCGATGTCGGCGCGGACGGTCGAGTGTGGATTCCCGAATACGCGAACAACAGGCTGGCTGTGTTCGACCCCGAGACGGAGACATTCCACGAGTACGAGATGCCGGTGCCGGATATGCTCCCATACGTCGTGCGTGTGGACAGAACTCGGGATCTGGTGTGGATCGGGACGTCGGCTGCCGATGCGCTGATCCGCTTCGACCCGTCTACTGAGCGTTTCGACGTGTTCCCGCTCCCCATGAAGGGTGCGATCATCCGGCACCTCGACATCGACGAGAGCAGTGGGGACGTCTGGGGCTCGTACGGCGCGTATCCTTCGCGGGGCAGAAACCGGATCGTCCGACTGCGGCTCTACTGATCCGCTCTGGCCGTGCGTCTGTCCCACGTGCTCCCCGCTCGCGGTTTGCTGACCTGCGCCGCATCTTGAGCGCATGCCCCCTCCCGACCCCAGCACCCGCCTGAACGCAGCCCTGGAAGGCCGCTACCGCATCGAGTCCGAACTCGGTGAGGGCCTAGGTCCTGGAGGAATGAAATGAAGCGAGTCGCGCTGGTCCTATGCGTGGCGTCTCTTGCTGTATGGCTACCCACGTCTGTTAGCGGACAAGACGTCGAGGTCGCCAACGCCTACGATTCCGTCGCGGTGAATGGCATCACGCTGGCGTATCGGGTGATCGGCGAGGGAGAACCGCTTGTTCTACTGCACGGCTTTAGTGAGACCGGTCGTTCCTGGTCCGGGGTCCTGGACGACTTGTCGGCACACTACCGTGTCATTGTCCCGGACCTTCGAGGTCATGGCCGCTCAACGAACCCGAGTGGCCGGTTCACCCACCGCCAGTCGGCACTGGATATTTTCGCTCTCCTGGACCGACTCGGCGTGAGCGCGTTCAGGGCGATGGGGATCAGCACAGGCGGCATGACGCTGCTCCACATGGCAACAGGGCAGCCTCAACGAGTCGAAGCCATGGTTCTGATCGGGGCGACCTCCCACTTCCCAGAACAGGCGCGTGAGATCATGAGGGCGAGTGATCCCGAGAGTCTGAGTGTCGAGGCTCTGGAGCGTAGGGGCCAGGCCCACAGCGGGGGGGCAGAACAAGCCCGTGCCCTCGCATCTCAGTTCTTTGCGTTCAAGGACAGTTATGACGATATGAACTTCACTCGCCCCTATTTGTCCACGATCACCGCGAGCACACTCATCGTGCATGGGGACCGTGACGCCTTCTTTCCCGTGTCGATCCCGGTTGAAGAGTATGAGGCGATTCCAGACTCGTACCTATGGATTGTCCCGAACGGAGGCCATGTGCCACTCCTGGGGCCAGAACGGGAGCGGACGTTCTTTACCGAGGTCGTGCTCGATTTCCTTGCTGGGCAGTGGCGATAGACTGTAAGCCGTATCGGAGTGTCGGTGGAGACGTCAGGGTGGCGGCCCCAAGGTCACGGACTCGCCGCCTGACCTCTCGGAGCAGTGCTGGCTCGATCTCGGTCCCGTCGTCGAGGCTTGCGAGGATGCATTCGGCTCGGCGCACCCGCTGTTCGGCGGGGAGCTTCAAGACCTCTTGCTCTAGCTGATCGGCGGTCGTCGGAAACTCCGTGATTGGAACTATCACCCTGTTACCTCCTACGCGCTCCCTTCGCAGTAGTGAACGCTCTCGCTGGCCCGCGCCTAGGCTGAGCCGCATGTTGGGAGCATGACCTCCGCACCTTCCGGTAGACTCTACTCCGTAGCACGGTGAAGCCCTTTGCCGAGGCGATCGGGGACCTGGAGCTCGCACAGAAGCTCTTCGGCGACAAGCAGGAGATCACCTGGCTGAAGGACGGAGAGTGGGACTACACCCGTATGACCATCACCCGCGACGGCCAGATGAGTTGGAAGGATGAGGACAAGTACGACCACGACACCACGCTCTTCACGGGCACGTACACCCTGACCGGCACGGAGGAAGAATTCACGATCACCGGCACGGGCAAGTCAGAGGCGTACTTCGACGCCTACAAGGACACCGCGAGCGCACATCGCGATCAGGGCGTAACCCAGGCGTTCTCGAGTGAGCGTTTCACCGGCCCCGACTTCTCGGTCAGCTACAGATAGCGGCGGCGTGGATTGGGACAGGCCCGTTTGAGGAGAGCGGCATACCGCCAGACCTTCTCCCCGACCGCACCCTTCCCGACGGCTCGCTCATCATTCGCCCAGGGTGGGTATGGTAGGTCCGCAGGTCGCAGTTGAACGTCAGCCCTTCCGAAGCAAGAGATTCGTCTCGGTGATCATCGTTCCCGCCCTGTTCGCGCTGGCGTTGCCGTTGGTGTTGTTGTGACGGTTCACTGTTGTGACTTCCGCCTGGGCAGTAGCCTGTCCCACGAATTGTATCGCCCAGGCCGAGCCAATTCCGCCGGCTCGCAGAACCGGAGGCCCGTCATGAAGACCGCCGTATGTGTCGTCCTCACTCTATTGTTGGTTTCACTGCCGAGCACGAAGGTTCAGGCCCAGACATCACCGGATGCCTTCCCGACCGCAGATGCGCCGTTGACGCCTGAGTCTGCGTCTGAGGAAGTCGCCGGAGCAGTGACCCCGATATCCGCAGCGGCGCTGCTGTGGCATCCCATCACTGGGACCCCTGCTGAGTTCGCGGAGAAATCGTTCGGCCCTCCTGCGCCTGTGCCTGGATGGAGCGAATGGTCCACCGAGAAGAGGGTATGGGTTGTGGGTGGCGTCGTTGTAGGGCTCATGGTGCTTGGCCTCCTCAGCATAGGGTAGCGCCCAACGCATGAGGATGGGCTCGGAGCTAGGAAGGGGTGGGTGAGCGCGTAATTACGAGCCGATCCAGCCTCAGTTCAGCGTTATGCCGACCGTCTGGGTCATCGCGACTCCGTCCAGATTCGCCGTGATGGTAACGGTCCCCGGCGTCGAGCCCGCCGTGTAGGTCGCGGTATAGGTGCCGTCGTTGTTCACCGTGACCGCTCCGATCGAGCCCTGAGACGGTGTGTCGAAGGTCAGAGTGCGCGTGTTCGCCGTCAGGCTCACGCCGTCCGGGTCCCTGAGTTGGACGGTTAGAGTCACGGTCGCGGACCCGTCGGCCGGGATCGAGGTGCCGCTGGCGGTCAGCGTGCTCTGGAACAGGCTCGCTGGCGAGCACGTGCCCCAGAGAGGGCGCGGCAACGTCCAGGCGCTGGCGCTGGCGTCGAGATTCGCGGGCGCCGTCGCGATGTTCGTCACGCACCACCCACTGAGGTCGGCGTTGAACGACGACGCCTGTTGGAACATCTGGCCCATGTTCGTCACGTTGCTCACGTCCCAGCCGCTGATGTCCGTGCTGAACGCCGAAGCACCCGCGAACATGGCGACCATGTCCGTTGCGCTGCTCACGTCCCAGCCTCCCAGGTCGGCGTTGAACGACGTCGCGTTGACGAACATGGCGAGCATGTTGGTCATGTTGCTCACGTCCCAAGCGCCGATCGGCTGGTTGAACGACGTTGCCCTGGAAAACATGTAGGCCGCATTCGTCACGCTGCTCACGTCCCAGCCGCTGATGTCTCGACTGAACGCCGTCGCGTTCCCGAACATGTGCTCCATGTCCGTGACACTGCTGACATCCCAGCTCCCGATGTCCTCGTCGAACACCGTGTTGAGGAACATTTCCTTCATGTCGGTCACGCGGCTGACGTTCCAGCCGCCAATGGGTTGGATGAACGAGCTCGCGCCGGAGAACATGGAGGCCATGGTCTCGACGTTGCCGACGACCCATGAGCTGATGTTCGCGTTGAACGCATTCGCGTCTTGGAACATGCCGGCCATATCCGTCACCTGGCTGACGTCCCACGACCCGATCGGCTGATTGAACGAGGTCGCCCCGCGGAACATGTAGATCATGTTCGTCGCGCTACTGACATCCCAGGACTCGATCGGCTGATTGAACGAGGTCGCCCCGTAAAACACGTTGCCCAGGTCGGTAACCTGCCCCACATCCCAAGCGCCGATCGGCTGGTTGAATGAAGTGGCGTCACGGAAGAGGTTGCCCATGTCGACGACATTCGAGACGTCCCAATCTGCAAGCGGCTGGTTGAACGCCGTCGCATCACGAAATAGGCGGCTCATGCTCATGACGTTGCCGACATCCCAGGAGGCGAGCGGCTGGTCGTAGCCGGCGGCGCCGTTAAACAGTCGGCCCATATCCGTAACACCGCTGACGTCCCACGACCCGATCGGCTCGTTGAACGACGCATGCCCGGACAGCAAGTCGGCAAGATCGGTCAACCCACTCGTGCACGTCGTGGCGAGTGGGGCGTAGTCCTGTGCGCTCACTAGCGCATCGAGGCCGGCCCGATCGCGCTTGGTGTAGAGCGTGCCGTCTACGGTCCCGGTATCACCCACCTCGGCGATCGAGCAGATGACTGTCACGCCGTTGGCCGATAAGTAGAACGGAACGGAGATCACGCTCGCGGCGCGCGAGACCGAGCCGCTCGAGGCCGAGACCGACCCCAAGCCGCTTCCCATGCTTGTCACCAACCCCGTCGAGTCCACCGTTGCGATCAGCGTGTCCGAGGAAGACCATGCGACCGACGCCCCCTCGATGGTTGCTCCGGCCGCGTCCGACACGATCGCTGACAGGGTGACCGTGTCCCCTACACTGGCCAGCCGCAGGGTGTCCGCACCAAGGGCCACCGAAGCCGCCACCTGACTCACCGTCACCGACGCAGTCGCGGTGAGGGACCCACTTGCTGCCGAGATCGTGGTATTCCCGTTCGCCACGGCGGTCACTGTCCCGTTCGCTACCGTGGCGATCGCGGCATCCAATGAAGCCCACGTAACCGTCTGACCTGACATCACGGCACCGGTCTGGTCCTTCACGGTCGCGGTGACAGCCGCTGTCGCTCCGATCGACTCCAGGGTTACGGAGGAACTCGACAGCGTGATCGTGGTCGCAACGGGTGTCACGGGCTCCGTGGTTGAACCGGAGTCACCACCACAGGCCACGAGCATTGCGAGCGGGAAGAGTCGTGCGAAACGCATGTCTTTCAGACTCGGGCGGGCAGGGCTGATCGGAAAGCGCGCTGCACCTTCTCGTCCAGATCTTGGAATGTCAAGGAACCTCCAGGTCGCCGATCAGCAGGTTCGGGGTTCGAGTCCCTGGCGGGGCATAGCCGGGAGTCCTTGGCGCTGATTGAACTCGGCCTCGAACCGGCCAATCCCATTACCCGACGCAACCCCGCCCTCAAGGTCCTCAAGCCGGAGCTCGCTGCTGTCGTCGGGGCCGAGCGCTTCCTGGCGAATCTCTTGCCCACCACTCTCGCGGGTAGGATGTTGACGGCGTCGTAGCCCTGCCCACGCGGATCTCCCAATGACCCAAGGTCACACTGAACGCCTCGAAGCCGCCCTGGACGGGAAGTACCACATCGAGCGCAAGCTCGGTGAAGGCGGCATGGCTTCGGTCTATCTCGCGGAGGACATCAAGCACAGACGCAAGGTTGCGCTCAAGATCCTGAAGCCGGAGCTGGCGGCCGTGATCGGTGCGGATCGCTTTCTCGCCGAGATCCAGACGACCGCAAACCTCCAACATCCCCACATCCTCTCCCTGTTCGATTCGGGTGAGGCTGATGGCTACCTCTACTACGTCATGCCGTTCATCGACGGCGAGACGCTGAGGCAGAAGCTCGACCGCGAGAAGCAACTCGCGGTGGACGAATCAGTCAGGATCGCCACCGATGTTGCCGACGCCCTCGATTACGCGCACCGGGCGGGTGTGATCCACCGGGACATCAAGCCCGGCAACATCCTCCTGCACGATGGAAGGCCGGTCGTAGCTGACTTCGGGATCGCCATCGCGGTGAGCGCAGCGGGTGGGGGAAGGATGACCGAGACGGGGCTCAGCCTCGGGACGCCTCACTATATGAGTCCGGAGCAAGCGAGCGCCGACCGGGATCTCAGTGCGCGAAGTGACATCTACAGCCTGGGCTGTGTCCTCTACGAGATGATCGCGGGTCAGCCCCCGCACACGGGACCGAGCGCGCAGTCGATTCTGGTCCGGATCATGACGAAGGAGGCGCCGCCGCTCACCGAGCTGAGGCACACGGTGCCTCCCCATGTAGCCGCTACGGTTTCGAAGTCGATCGAGAAGCTACCCGCGGACCGCTTCGAGACGGCGAAGTCGTTCATGGAGGCGCTCGGCGACGAGGCGTTCACGTATCGGGCACGACCTCTCGATGCTACCGGCACTCAGGAGTCGGTCGTGGTGCCCGCCGGTGCACCCGCTCGCCCGTGGCTGCGCGACGGTCGCTCTGTTGCGGCGCTCTCGCTCGGACTGGTCATGACTGCACTCGCCGTCACCGGATGGCTCGGATCTGGAGGGGAGGTCGGTCTGACCGATGTTGTTCGGTTCGCGGTCGTCCCCCCTGCGGAGGCTCCCTTCTCTTTTCAGGGCAATCTTGGGGACCTGGCCATCTCTCCCGATGGGAGACGGATCATCTACAAGGGCCCGGATCCGGGCGGTAGCATGCCGGCCCTCTACCTTCGATCCCTGGATGAGAACGAGACCGCTCCGTTGCGTGGCTCGGAAGGCGGCTTAGACCCCTTTGTGTCACCTGATGGCGAGTGGGTGGGCTTCGTCGATTATCGGGGCACGACCACCCTGAAGAGGGTGTCCATCCTCGGTGGAGCCGCCGTGACATTAGCGGTCGCGTCAGAGCCGATTGTCGGTGCCGACTGGGGTGAGGACGACCAGATCGTCTTCGGTACAGGCGTCAGCGGCCTCTTCCGCGTTCCGGGCGGCGGAGGGGAGCCGGAGGCGCTGACGGCGCTCGACGAGGGCGACGGATCTCACAGGTGGCCCTCCATGATCGATGGTCGAGGCGCGGTGGTGTTCACGATCGCGGCTTCGGGGGGGGCGCCAGCGACTACGGGTCAACTCGCGGTGCTCGATCTCGAGTCGGGGGATGTCACGCGACTCGGCCTCGAAGGGGTGAGCCCACGATACGTGCCTACGGGCCATCTGGTCTATGCCGCCTCGGATCAATCGGTACGCGCCGTTGCGTTCGACGTCCGGTCGCTCACGGTTACCGGGAGCACCGTTCCTCTCCTCGAAGGAGTGGCCGTCAAGGCTTCCGGTGCGTCCAACTTCGACGTCTCCGACGACGGCCGGTTGGTGTATGCGTTGGGTGGCGGCGGCGGCGGCGCCGAGCGATCACTCTTATGGGTCGACCGGGACGGCCGCGAGGAAGCGATAAACGCACCCATGCGCGGCTACACCTATGCTAGACTGTCGCCCGACGACAGTCGTCTTGCGGTCGACGTGCGCGGCGATAGCGACGACATCTGGATCTGGGACTTCGTACCCGAAACCCTGACTCGGATGCTGCTCGGCGATGGTGGTTCGCAGTATCCGACCTGGACGCCGGACGGGGCGCGAATCGCGTACAGCGGGGGTACCAGCGACGGGAGCATCTACTGGAAGGCGTCGAACAACACAGGTGCAGTGGAGACAATCGCCGATCCCGATGTCCCCGCCGGCGTCAGTCCCTATTTCTTCACACCCGACGGCTCGGCACTCGTCTTCCGCGATCAGGTTCAGGGGGGTGATGACCTGGTCATGATTACCCTGGAAGGTGATCAGTCGACTGTTTGGCGGTTGGGTGAGGGATTGAGGGTACGCAACGCGGTGCTGTCTCCCGACGGCACGTGGATGGCGTATGTGTCCAACGAATCGGGTCGGGACCAGATCTACGTCAGACCCTTCCCTGAGGTCGAGACGGATGTCGTGCAGGTCTCCAACAATGGAGGGGACGATCCGGTCTGGTCGCGGGACGGCCGTGAACTGTTCTATCTGCAGCCCGGTGCCACGACCCAGATGGTCTCTGTGCCTCTCGACGCGGGCGGAGTGGGCCAGCCCTTCGCGTTCGGCGCTCGAGAGGTCCTCTTCGAGTGGCCCTATTATACGGGGAACCCAGGTCGCAACTACGACGTGGCGATCGACGGACGCTTCCTCGCGATCGACCGCGCGGGCGCGGCCGCGGCGGGTGGGAGCGCGGGTGTCGAGATCAGCGTGGTGCTCAACTGGTTCGAGGAGCTCCGCCAACGGATCGGTAACTGATCCTCTCACGCGGCGTCTGCCCCACCCTGTTCGTAGCTCGCTCGAGCCTGTCGGCTTCCAACGAGTAACCGGCCTCCTGCCACCCGAACACGCCGTCTGCGTATCGTCGGACCCGTGGCAACCCGGTTCGCTCCTGGCACGAACGTTGCAGCGAGTTCATTCCTTGAACAACCACAGATGATCCACGGTGGAGAAGCCCCGATGACCCCTAGATCGAGTCGATGGACCGTACCCTTCGTCCTCCTACCCTTGTTGGTAAGCGGGTGTAGTGACGACCCCTTGAGCGATGGGACAGCCCGAGTCTCGCTGACGCTGACCGATGCTCCAGGCGACGTTGAGGCGGCGTGGGTGGAGATCGGTGAGATCTATTTGCAGGGTGGCGGAAATCAGGGTCAGACGATGCTCCTCGAGGAAGGTGTCGCGGACGGACTCGGACTCATCGAGCTGACGGAGCTTGCTGGGACCACCCTCGATCTGATCGATGATGTCGAGATCGCGGCGGGTAACTACGGCCAGCTTCGCTTCGTGATCGAAGGAGCGGTCCTGGAAACCGAGGAAGGCGAGGTCTTTACCTTCAACGCGACCCATCCCCTAGGGACCCCCAGCACGGGATCCTTGACGTGTCCTAGTTGCTCGCAGACTGGAATCAAGGTGCTCCTCCCCGGAGAGGTGGCGGACCTCGAAGCAGGCGCACACCTATTGGTTCTCGACTTCGACGTCTCGCAGAGCTTTGGCCGCGCAGCAGGCCAGTCCGGTCAGTGGGTGATGTCGCCGGTGATTCGTGCCGCAGAGCTGGGCTTCAGTGGCGCGGTCACGGGCACGGTGGATGTGGAGCGCGACACCGATGGGGCGCCGCTCGTAACGATCCCCGAATGCCCTGCTGGGACGCCCCGCGACCTGACTGCGTTCGTGCCAGAGGCCGTCGCTCAGACATTGGTAGATGATCTCGGGGAACCGGTGACCAGCACGACCGCCGTGGCGAGCGACGGGTCATTCTCTTTCGCCTTCCTACACCCGGACGAGTACGACCTGGGATTCGTCGCCGACGTGGAATTCGACGGCGCGACTCTTACTTTCGGGGCGGAGGCTCCAGGCATCGTCGATGTGACATCAGGGGGCGATGCCGCCGTCGCCTACACGGTTACGTCCGCCACCTGTTCCTAATGCCGGAAGAAGTCCTGCAGCCGTCGGCTGTGCGGTAGTAGGTTCGGGGTTCGAGTCCCCGGCGGGGCATAGGCCGGGAGTCCACTGGGTAGTGGGCTCTCGGCTTTTCTGTTGCTCTGCGCTCGGGCCGAAACCTCGAAGACACGGTTCCCCGGGCTCCTAGCCCGACCCGCCAACCCCCAGCAGGGTGGCCGGGTCCACACGCGGGGGTTCGCGTCGAAGTGCCTCGACCTCATCGATCTCGATGGGGATGAAGCGCGTCAGCCACTCCTGGCCGTTCTCGGTGACGAGCACGTCGTCCTCGAAGGCCACCCGTGTGCCGTTCACGACGGCCCCCTGTTCGACGGCGATCACCATCCCCGGCTGGAGTGGGGCTACGTAGTCGCCGTGCTCATGCACCTCCATCCCTATGAAGTGCCCGATGCCGTAGGTGTAGCTCTCGTCCCAGCCACCGGCGTCGCGCAGCATGGACGTCGCGAGGTCCTGGAGTTCCGACCAGGTGACTCCGGGGCGGACCGCGGCGATCACCGCCTTCTGAACGCCGAGAACGGTCTCGTAGATGTGGCGCTGCTCTGATGTGAAGCGGTCGCCGACCGGCACAGTGCGTTGAATGTCGGCGCTGTAGTGGTTCATGCGGGCACCCGTATCGAAGTGCACGAGCATGCCCTCCTCGATCCTGGCGTCCCCCTTTCGGGCCCGGTGACGAAGCCCAATTCGGCTCCGTTCAACCGGTACACGAAATCGACGGTCTCCATGATCTCCTTGGTCCCGAGCCCGGGCCGGACCGACTTCATCCCTTCCATGAGCCCTTCACCCGTGATCTCGATGGCGCGCATGAGATTCTTCATGGCGAAGTCGTCGAGGATCATCCTCATCGGGTCGAGCAGGTCGCCCGCGTCGCGAAGGTCGATCTCGGACGTGGCTCGAGCGAGGCGGTCCACGAAGTCCAGTCGAGGCGTCACGGGTTCGTTCAGGTTCGTGAAACGGGGGTAGTTCACATAAAGGATCTTCTCATCGTCGCCCCAACCACGGGCCAGGTCTGAAGCCTCCGGTTTGAAGCGGAGTTGCGTGATCCGCAGGTTGCGGTAGTCCGAGATCGCGCTGCTCAGCTGTTCCAGAAAGCGGTCCCGCGGCAGGACGTGTGCGACACCGGAGAGGCGTCGGGCCTCCTCGGGATCGAGGTCGGTGTAGAGGATCTCCCGGTATCGCTCACCGCCCGGATTCAGAACGAGGACGGAGCCGGGCGGGTCGGCCTCGTAGATTCCGGTCAGGAAGACGAAGTCGTGGTTCTCCGTGTCGTCCACGTAGAACTCGTACCGGTCTCCGCACGACGAGCCATCGCCGCCTCCCGGTGCCCCTCCCGTAGTTCGACCGAGCGTAGCGAGGTCTGTGCGTCCACCCCTGCGGCGGTTCCCGCGATCCCCAGGATCAGGACCGCGACGAGTGTGGTGAGGGAGGTGTGGGCGAAACGCGTAACGACCATGTGAGCCAGCCTTTGGAAAGTGCGCGGATCGAATGCATGGCGAGGTTGCGGCGCCACCGACCAGCCCGCAACAGCCTTAACAAGCGATGGCCACTGACACGTAGTCGGGATCACTGCTGGCGCGACGATCGCGTGCGAGCTACGATGAAGGCTTCAATCAAGTGGGGCACCTCCCGGTCCCGCCGCCGCTGATGACGTCCTGAGCGTAGGACGCCCGCCCCGACGACGCGATGCAGAAGACCTCGAAGTCTTCTCGTGTCGTTTTCCAGTGTGGACGATTCCTCACATGGAAGGGACACACCCTCCCACCATGAGGTATGCATGTCCACTCCAAGAGTTATTGCGCTCGCGGCGACCCGAACACGTTGGAGTTCGCTTTTCTTGACGCTCTCGGTTCTGAGCGCCGGAGCATGCGGCGATTCGGTAACAGGTGTCGATACGGAGCCTGAGGACCTGTTCGGTACGTGGAGCATCACGTCACTGCTGTTTGCTCCGGACGGCGGTGGCTCGTCGGTGCAGGGCCTCGAGGGAACGGCGTCTGTCAGCTTTCGTGACGACTTCACGTATACCCTGACGTTCGTCGACACACAGGGGACGGACGTAGAAGAGGGGACCTTTTTATTGACTGGCAGCACGCTCGAGCTCTTCCCCACTATCGACCCAACCGATTCAAGTACGTTTACCGTCACTTCAATGAGTAGCACATCCGCAACGTTGGTTTCCGAAGATGATAGTTTTGATTTCAACGACGACGGTGAGGAGACGGAGGCGACTCTTACTATTTCGATGGAAAAGCAGTAGTAAGTAGAGGCATCCCAGCGCCGAATCGTTCGACTGACGGGTGTAGGCCGCTCCACGGCTCGATTCTTTTTGCACCCAGGCCCCGGCCCTATGCGATCCCCATGGGCCCCGGGGACGGCAGCAGCTAAAGGGTCAGGCGCGGCGGGACTTCATCGACGATGTTTCGGGAAAGTGCGCGGATCGAATGCATGGCGAGGTTGCGGCGCTACCGACCAGCCCGCAACAGCGTGTCGTGCGACGCCACTCGAGACCGCTTGCTCATGGTGCGCCTCGGAGCATACGCTGGTGCCGAACATCCGATCCCTGCCCTTCGAGACACGCCCGACGTCTGGAGAACGACACCATGCCGAAACGGATCTTGTGCAGAACGGTCCTCCTCCTGGTGGCGATCTTCGGCGGGGATGCGGGTCCCGCTCTGGCGCAGGCCTCGCCGGGGTACGACGAACTCGTTGCCCTCTTCGGGGACTTCCGGGAGGCGCGCTCGCCCGAAGCCTGGTCCGCCGCGTTCAACGATACCGAGCTGCCCTACGGAATCTCCGCGTACGGTGCGACGGTGGTGGCTGCTCGCGTCGACGCGGTCGACGCCGTGGAAGAGCGCTTGAAAGCCATCGATCCCGGTGACTGGACCGTGGCGGAGAAGGCGGACTACCTGGCCGTGAAGGGCCAGATCGCCGCAGAGCGGTTCTATCTACAGGTCAGCCGCCCGTGGGCGCGGGATCCCGGCACGTATGTGGACCCGCTGCTCCGTATCGCCTTCTCGGATATGAGCGCCGACGACGCATCCATGGCCCGAATCCGGACGCGCCTCGAGGCCGTTCCCTCCATCGTCCGAGCCGCCCAGGAGAACCTGACCGATGGCGCCGCGGACTACCTGGCCCTTGCTCGTTTCAACATGCGAAACCCGGATGGTGTAGGGCACGGCCACCCGTATCGCGCCGTTCCACCCGCGGGTGTGATCGGGTGGTACGAAGACCTGCGGGACCGGGCGTCCGAGTCGCGGCCGGACATGAAACCCGTCATCGACGATGCGCTCGTCGCCGTCCGTGACTTCGCGGACTGGCTGGACGCCGCCGCCCCGCGCATGACCGCCCGGGCCGGAGTGGGTGAGGCGCGCTTCGACTGGTACATGCGGAACGCGAAGCTGCTCCCGTGGACGGCCGATGAAATGGCGGTTCTGGCCCGGAGGGAGTGGGAGCGACTCTCCGCATTCCTCGCTCTCGAGGAGACGCGCAACCGGGATGTGCCGGTCCTCGAGCCGGCGCCGACTGCGGAAGAGTACGAGGCACGTCTGCGACGCACGGACCGCAACGTGCGCAGCTGGCTGGTCGAAGAGGACATCCTGACACTGCCCGACGACACTCCGGACTTCGACGACTTCGGCTTCAACGCGCCGTTCATCGAGCGTCCGGAGGGACTCAATTTCTGGGAGAAGGTCCAGTTCCGGGATCCGCACCCGGACCACCTCCACGCCGTGATTCCAGGGCACCGCTACGACGGCTGGTTCGCCCGGCGAAACGACCATCCCATCCGCTCCCATATCTCGGATGCCGTCCGGGTCGAGGGATGGGGCGTGTACCTCGAGGAGCCCATGGTGCGGGCCGGTGTGATCGATCACCTGCCCAGGGTCCACGAGCTCATGTATCTGTTCGGGATCTTCCGGGCGACCCGGGTCACCGCCGACATCGGAATGCAGTTGAACGAGATGACCATCGCCGAGGGCGCCGAGCACATGCGATCCGGCTCCCCGTGGGTCGATGACGACGTGGCCCGGGTCGACGCGGAGATCTACCTGCGACGCCCCCCCGGGTACGGACTGGGCTACACCATTGGCAACCTGCAAATCCAGCAGCTGCTGGGCGAGTTGCGCATCCGGGACGGCGACGCCTTCGACCTGAAGGTGTTCCACGACGACTTCCTGAATATGGGGCGGATGCCGGTCAGCCTCATCCGCTACGAGATGCTGGGCGGGGACGACCAGGTGGCCGCGTTCTGGGACTTCGAGCCGATCCCGCCGGCTGGTGCCCGGCCCTAACCGACGGCTGATCAGCCGGTTCGGGGTTCGTGCTTCTCCCGTGGAGAGGAGTCGGACCTGACGGAACCATCGCTGACGGCGGTGGACCTCGACTCAATTCCCCACGCGCTGGCGCAGTTCCTCGAAGAAGTTCTGCACGAGGATCAGACGGTCGGGCTCCTGCGCGTCGTCGGTTGCCTCGATCGATTCCGCATTGACCGCCAGGATGAAGCGATCGCCGTCGGGGTGTAACACGGAGCCGGGTGCAGGCTCGGTTGTACCGATGCTCGTGAAAAGTGTATCGATGCCCAGCACGACGGGCACCGGATCGCGCTGCATGCGGACAGCGATGACCGGTGCGCTCGAGCCGGTAAACGCATACAACGTGCCGCCGTCCGGAGACCAGGCCATCCCGGCGAGAGAGCCGCCCGAGTACACGATCGTGCGCTCGCCCGGGGTCGGGAAGCTGCGCACGTAGAGTGCGTCCTGGCCCGACTCGTCCGATCGGTACGCCGCGAGCGTTCCGTCCGGAGAGACGACGATGCGCTCCAGGTCGGCCTCCGAGGTCAGGTACGGTCGTGCCTCCGGGTTGTCCGGGTCCGAAATATCGACCATCCACAAGTCCCGCATACCGCCCTCACCGCGCTCGAACACGATCAGCGTGTCCGCAGGCCACCCCATCACGAACTGATTCGCATCCAGCGTGATGATCGATCGGGGCGGCGCATCGTCGTTGAGATCCTTCACGAAGAGATCAATACCGTCTGCGCCGGCAGGAGAAGACGAGAACGCGACCCTCGTGCCGTCCGGCGAATAGACCGGACGGGATTCGACCCCCCCGAACGTGATCTGGCGCGGCGTCGTGTTCAGGACCGTGTTGTACGTGTAGATCTGGCCCTCGCTCTCGAATACGATCGACTCGCCGTCCGGCGACCAGCGTACACCCGTACCCCCGATCGGACGTGGAGCAAGCGCCAGTGCCTCCGCGTCGCCGGCGAAATCCACGACCACGAGCTGTTGAGAACCCACCGCGCCTCCGGACGCGCCCTCGACGTACAGGAGCGTGCCGTCGGCGGCCAGGCGCATGTCGGCCACCGCAAAGCCAAGTCGTACGCCGTCGAGCAGGGGCACGGCCCCGCCGGTCAGCGTGAGCGAGCCGAGATCGAACGGCTGCGCGAAGACCGCCCCGTCGTCCCGCACGTAGACGATGTGCCCGGTCGGCGCATACCACGCTCTGAGCACATCTTCCAGCAGCAGTTCGCTCGACAGATCACCGAGATCGACGGCATACAGCGAGGGGTCAGCGCCGCTCAGAGTCGCGGCCACGAGCGCACCCGCAGCGCCAGGGAGGCCGTGTACCCAGATGGCGCTGCCCAACTCCACGACACCGAGCGGCTCGCCACCGTCTTCGGGGATGTGCACGAGCACTCCGTCTTCGTACAGGATCGTTCCGTCATCGAGCCAGGCGAGTCCGGCGCGCCTTCCAAAATCAATGTCCTCAGCTAGCCGCAGCGCAGAACCACCGATCAGCGGGCGCTTGAAGAAGTCCGACCCGATCATGTAGGCGATCCATTGGCCGTCGGGCGAGTAGATCACGTCCGCGGCTCGTTCGGTGTCCGGGATCGGAGTCACATCGCTCGAGCCACGAAGCTTGAGACCCAGCGCCTGAGCACCGCTTGCCGTCGCGATCGGCACGATCATGCTCGATCCGTCCGGCGCGAGCGCCGCGTATCGCCCGATCAGCGGCGCAGGCCCGGCCCAACCCTCAGAGCTCAACACATGGCGCGCTACGGGCTCGGGTGGCTCAGGCCGCAGCAGCGACCAGGCGAATGCGAGGGCGAACCCCATGGCGAGGGTCGTCGTCGCGACAGAGCGGGCGTCCCGAATCCACGGGCTCACACTCGTGGCTGGTGCGGACGTTGCTCCTGCTGTCTCGACCGCGTGTCCATGCCTGAAGCCGGGATCACCCAGCGCAGCCATGATCTCACTCGCCGTCCTGAATCGGTCCGCAGGCACCTTCTCCAGCGCCTTGCGGATCACCGCATCGACGTTCGCGGGCACCGTCTGGCGGACTTCCGTCGCCGATACAGGCTTCGCTTGGATGATCTTGCCCAGGATCGCCTGCGGGGTGCTGCCCGTGTACGGTGGCTCACCTGCCAGCATCTCGTAGAGCACGCAGCCTAACGCATACAGATCCGTCGCCGCCCCCACATTCTGATCTCCCGTCGCCTGCTCCGGGCTCATGTAGTGCGGCGTCCCGAGGCTCAGACCCGTCTCCGTCAGTCGCCCCGCACCCCCGGCGCTGACCGCCAGCGCGATGCCGAAGTCGCTGATGAGCGGCTCGCCCTTGCTGAGCAGGATGTTCGCGGGCTTGATGTCGCGGTGGATCACACCCCGCTCGTGGGCAGCCTGGAGTGCGGCGGCGACCTTCGTCGTGATCCCGACCGACTCGTCCACACCGAGTTGGTGGTCCCGGTCGAGCCGTTCCCGCAAGCTCTCGCCTTCGACGTAGGGCATCACGTAGAACAGCAGACCGTCGGCTTCCCCCGAATCGTGCAGCGGAAGAATGTGCGGATGCTGGAGGTTCGCCGTGGTCTTGATCTCGGCCAGGAACCGTTCGGCTCCGATGACGGCGGCGAGTTCCGGCTTGAGGACCTTCAGCGCGACCTTACGCTCGTGCTTCACGTCGTCGGCGAGATAAACCGTGGCCATGCCGCCTTCGCCGAGCTTGCGCTCGATGCGGTAGCGGCCCCCTAGGGCGGTGTTGAGGCGGGTGATGGGATCCATGCGCTCAAGATGCGGTCTAGGTCAGGAAACCGCGAGCAGCTAGGGCGACACCAAAACTGCCGGCTCGGATCGCTCGGGATGGGTGGCGGAGGCCGCCTCTGGTCTGGTGTCTCGATTGGAGCGATGGTAGGAACCCGCCGATGATACCGACACGCGCAGGGAGGAAATGATGCACGCCGACCCACGGAACACGACGCGTCGCGATGCGATCAAGCTGGGACTCCTGGCCGGGGCCGGATTGGCCGTCGGCCGAGGGACGCCCCTGTTCGGCGAGGTGCCGACCCGGGCGCAGGAGCTCATAACCCGGCCGATCCCCGGAACTGGCGAGCGACTTCCCGTCCTCAGAGCGAGGAGGAGATCGCCCCGCTTCGCGAGATCGTTCGGTTGATGAACGAGGGCGGTGCCCGCTTCATCGATACGGCGCGCATCTACGGTCGCGGTAGGGCCGAGGAGGTCATCGGCCAGATCCTCCGTGAACTCGACGTCCGAGACGACGTGTTCATCGCGACCAAGGTCCCGACGCCGGAGACGCGGGAAGAGGGAGTCGCTTCGCTCGAGGCATGTATGACCGCGCTCGGGGTTGAGCGCGTCTCGGCCATGCGCGTCCACTTTCTCGACGGCGTGGAGATCTTGCTGCCGATCCTGCGCGAGTGGAAGGCGGCGGGACGGATCCGATACCTGGGTGTCACCACGATGAGCGCCGAGCAGTATCCGGAGCTCGAGCGGCTGATCCGGGAGGAGAACCTCGACATGATCGAGATCGACTACTCGGTCCTCGATCGAGCCGCCGCCGAGAGGATT